>JASMLC010000072.1 GCA_030748895.1 Candidatus Poseidoniia archaeon | reverse complement strand
CACCACCGGGGACTGGGTGTGGTCGGTCGCCATCTCGGCGGACGGCGAGTACATCGCCGGCTCCGATGGCAAGAAGGTCTACCCCTTCGACAAGGACAGCAGCACCCCGCTCTGGAACTACACCGCCGGGGATTATGTGCGCTCGGTCGCCATCTCGGCGGCCGGGGAGTACATCGCCGCCGGCACGGGAGGTGATGACGACAAGGTCTACCTTTTCGGTAAGAATAGCAGCACGCCGCTCTGGAGCTACGAAACGGGGGATGAGGTGTACTCGGTCTCCATCTCTGCGGACGGCGAGTACATCGCCGCCGGCTCCGAAGACAACAAGGTCTACCTTTTCGACAAGGACAGCAGCACGGGCGGCTCCCCAGTTGCATATTCCATCAGCTTCTCTGATATGAGCGTCAGCCTTGACGTGCGGCCCGGTGCTTCAGGTGTTGGCTGTACCGAAATGCTGATTTCCAACGAGGGCGCTGCCACTATTGACGTTGACGTCTCGA
>JASMLC010000071.1 GCA_030748895.1 Candidatus Poseidoniia archaeon | reverse complement strand
GCGATGTCTCCTCGTCGTTGTTTAGGCCGTGGTTGCGGCCGCCTTCTCGGGCCAGCGGAAGGCTTCGCCGGTGATCAGCATGCGATGAAGAATCACCGCCAGCTTGCGCGCCAGCGCCACGCAGGCCTTCTTGTGGCTGGTCCGCTTCCTGACCCGGCGCGCCCAGTCCTTCAGTGGATGGGCCCGGCGCACCACCGTCAGCAGGCTGTTGGCGGCCTCATAAAGCTGGCTGCGCAGCAGACTGTCGCCAAACTTTGATATGCGCCCCGAATAATCCATTTCACCCGACTGATTACGTCGCGACGTCAGTCCGACATAGGCTCCCACGTCCCGTGACTTGGCGAACCGCCCGGCATCGCCGATGGTCGCCGCGTAGGCCAGCGCCGTCACCGGCCCCACGCCCGGAACCGTCATCAGCAGCCGGCAGGCCGCCATCGCTTTGGCGCGCGCTCCAACCTCACGATCCAATGCCGCGATTTGCACCGCCAAGGCTTCCGCGCT
>JASMLC010000070.1 GCA_030748895.1 Candidatus Poseidoniia archaeon | reverse complement strand
CATCTGCAGCTCTTTTAGCATTCATTTCAGGTCTGAACATCGCAATTCGCCCGTCATCCCATTTGTAGGCCTTCATTCCTTCAAAGAGTCCTTGACCATAGTTCAATACACCGGCAGCAGGAGACAGGCTCAAATTTTCAAAAGGAATTATTTTCCCATTTTTCCACTCACCACCTAAATCGCATTTTGCTACGTACATAGATCGAGTTCTAGTAAAACTGAAAGTCAAATTGTCAAAATCTATTTCGTTCGGTTTCACTTATTATTCTCCCTGAATTTTTTTAATCGATGCTCTAAAACAGGCATGTCTTTTTCACTTACAAAAGAGATACAAACCCGTAATCCTTCATGCCTATTTGAACCGGTCGATTTTAGAGTAATTGTTGAAATTCCATACTTCATTAATTCAATCATTAAATCAGTACCATCATAATTTGGATATGACATAGTCAAGTAGAATCCGTTCCCCACAGTTTCATCCATGTCTTTCTCATAAACCTGTTTGA
>JASMLC010000069.1 GCA_030748895.1 Candidatus Poseidoniia archaeon | reverse complement strand
GTAGCACCCCGCTCTGGAGCTACGAAACCGGGGATGAGGTGTGGTCGGTGTCAATCTCGGCGGACGGTGAGTACATCGCCGCCGGCTCCCGGGACGACAATGTCTACCTCTTCAGCAAAGACAGCAGCACGCCCCTCTGGAGCTATACTACTGGGGATTGGGTGCGCTCAGTCACCATCTCGGCGGACGGCGAGTACATCGCTGCTGGAACCCAGGATGCTTGGGTCTACCTCTTCAACAAGAACAGTAGTACACCGCTATGGAGCTACCTAACTGATGATGTTAGCTTTACTCGGGTAGATTCGATTTCTATCTCAGCGGACGGTGAGTACATCGCTGCCGGTTCGTTTGCAGTCTACCTTTTCGACAAGGACAGCAGCACGCCACTCTGGAGCTCTTACGGCATTTCTGGAATTTCTTCAGTGGCCATCTCGGCGGACGGCGAGTACATCGCTGCCGGCTCCGATGACTACAAGGTCTACCTCTTCGACAAGGACAGCAGCACTCCTCTCTGG
>JASMLC010000068.1 GCA_030748895.1 Candidatus Poseidoniia archaeon | reverse complement strand
AGAATGTCCAATTCTGCATTTTGCCATAACAGGAATCGTCGTAAAATCTATTATTTCCTTGATCATTGACGGATTCGACATTCTGGCCACTCCTCCGTCAGCCCGGATGTCGGCCGGTACTCTTTCTAGAGCCATCACAGAAACTGCACCAGCATTCTCGGCGATTCCAGCCTGCTCTGCGTTTACCACGTCCATTATCACACCTCCCTTCTGCATTCTGGCAAATCCCCGCTTGACTAGCTCCTTGCCATGCATCAGGGATTCAAGATCCAAATCAAGCGCCATTTTTCCTCTTCTGGTGGACCGGGCGGGATTTGAACCCGCGGCCTCCGCCTTGCGAAGGCGGCGATCTTCCAGGCTGATCTACCGGCCCTTTAGTTGAGGCCTCAGCCATCAAAAAATTGTCTTTGTCAGGCAACACCACTAGCTTCCAAGTGTATGGCCGCAGCTTCACTTAGATCCTCATATAATCCTTCATCATCAATTCCCGAGTAGGAAATCTTACCTCCTCTCCCCCG
>JASMLC010000067.1 GCA_030748895.1 Candidatus Poseidoniia archaeon | reverse complement strand
CAGGAAGGAAGCTTCCCCGAAAAACTAATTGATGAAATAAGATTGCCTCAAATCTCCGTAAATGATGAGATTCAAAAAGAAATTGAAGAAAAGCATGCCAATATCCTTGATGAACGACCAATCCCTGATTTGTTAGAAACTGCAGACTTGATAGATAGTCTTAAAGATCTGAAAGCTCCCCTAATGGGTAAACTTTACGAAGAGAAAGTAAAGGAGAAGCCTGACTTAAATAAAAATTTTACAGCTGAAGAATAAGGTTCTATGGGCACGTGGCCTAGCCAGGAATGGCGGCTGCCTCCTAAGCAGCAGGTCGAGGGTTCAAATCCCTCCGTGCCCGCCAAATACACTATTTTAATAAAAAGGTTAAGTTATATATATGCTCCTTCTACGGAAGGTCCGCATGATTAGGAAATCACCATTAAAAGACAACGGTCTCAAAGATGGTAACGGATTAACCAACGGTAACGGATTAACCAACGGTAACGGATTAACCAACGGAAACGGATTAACTAACGGTAA
>JASMLC010000066.1 GCA_030748895.1 Candidatus Poseidoniia archaeon | reverse complement strand
AACATGCCAATGGTGCCGCTCGGATTGGAAGATAGTGAAGTAGCGGCAGTAATTTCGTATTTGAAGTCCATAGAGCAAGAAGCAACTGTGGCCGCCGGCCTCCCTTCTCAATACATACCTACCTTAATCGTAAGCATAGTGTTTTTGATAGGTCTCACTTTGATAGGCCTCAGAGTGGGAAGAAAGAAGGTGGATGTAAGGTGAATTTAAAACGCAAGAAAAATACAAGGACATATTGTGAAAAAAAGCAGCAAATGGTTTAACGTAACCAAGGACTCGCGTTCCTGGGAGGACTTCTACAGAAAACGTTGGAGCTATGACTATAGTGTCCGCACGGGTCATGGTGTGAACTGTTCGATGGCTTGCAGTTGGGAGGTCTTTGTAAAGGATGGGCTTATCTGCTGGGAACTGCAAAAAACAGATTATCCGCAGATTGATCCTGATATCCCAAACGTTGAGCCTAGAGGTTGCCAGCGAGGCGTTACCGCTTCTTGGTATCCCTACAGTCCTTTAAGGCCGAAGT
>JASMLC010000065.1 GCA_030748895.1 Candidatus Poseidoniia archaeon | reverse complement strand
CAGCAGCACTCCGCTCTGGAGCTACACCACCGAGGGTAACGTGCGCTCGGTGGCCATCTCGGCGGATGGGGAGTATATCACAGCTGGTTCTGATGATGAGAAAGTATATCTCTTCGAGAAGGACAGTAGCACGCCGCTATGGAACTACGAAACCGGGCATTGGGTGTATTCGGTGTCCATCTCAGCGGATGGCGAGTACATCGCTGCCGGCTCCTATGACGACAAGGTCTACCTCTTCGACCGGGGTAACAGCACGCCGCTCTGGAGCTATACCACCGATAATTGGGTGGAATCGGTGGCTATCTCGGCGGACGGCGAGTACATCGTTGCCGGCTCCACTGACGACAAGGTCTACCTCTTCGACAAGGACAGCAGCACGCCGCTCTGGAGCTATCAAACCGGGAGTATTGTTTACTCGGTAGCTATCTCGGCGGACGGGGAGTACATCGCCGCTGGTTCCGGCTGGGGCGACCACAAGACCTACCTCTTCGACGAGGGCAATAGCACGGGCGGCCCCCCAGTTGCATATTCCA
>JASMLC010000064.1 GCA_030748895.1 Candidatus Poseidoniia archaeon | reverse complement strand
GACGTGCTAATTGATGACCAAATTTCAAAGCAGATGGTAGGGGACCAAGAAACCACACAAATTTATCTCAAACACCAAATGCATCGTGATTTGTACATAACCTTGAACGATGCTACATCTGGAAATGGGGGTAGTGAAAACAGTGCAACAATAACTGTGAGGGAGATTCCTGGTATTATCTTTGTATGGGCAGGTGCTTTCCTTACTATTTTAGGTATGATTCTTACAATGTTTACTGAATGGAAACCAGGTCAGAAATGGTTGAGAAATATCAGTAAAAAAGTGCCAGACCACTGATGTTGTCGTCCTGGAGGATTGTCAGACACCACATTCCTTCTCAACCCCGCGACCCACTCGAGCGTCGGAAGTCCACGGTGAGGCTGCTCCCTTCCGGGCCTGACCCGGTTTCCATGATGAAGATCCGAAATCCACCCTCCGGTAAATCTCTGCAATCACCTGCAACCCCGAGGGACAGGATATCTCAGTTGAAATGCGGATTAGACAGCCCACTGGGTGCGCCGCCACCAGTTGTC
>JASMLC010000063.1 GCA_030748895.1 Candidatus Poseidoniia archaeon | reverse complement strand
AAATACAATGCAGATGCAGCAAACTATCAAATTGAAAAACTGCAACAAATCAAAGCAAAACGAAATGAAGAACAAGTTCAATCCTGTCTTGAAAAACTAAAAGCTGATTGTATGCAGAACGTGAACCTAATGCCCACGGTTATTGAAGCAGTTAAAGCCTATACCACCGTAGGTGAAATCATCCATGTAATGAAGGATGTTTACGGTGAATATGAAGAACCTATTTTCTTTTAGAGACCGTTGATTCCAGGGAAAACAATATTATCCCTCGAGCAGGCGCTTACACTCCCCTACGCCACACAGCGTTTTGTCCAGTTGGGCTGGCGGGTCATCCGCATAGAATCTCCGGGGAAACCAGGACAGGAAAATCCCGGTGACCCGAATCGTTATATCGGCGAGGATACGGGAGAGAATGATTTACATGCCTATTACCTTGCTCCAAATGTAGGGAAAGAGGCCATCACGATTAATCTCCAAAAACCGGCAGGGCAGGCCTTGTTAAAACAAATTATTCAGGAATTGAACATTGATGTGTTTTTAT
>JASMLC010000062.1 GCA_030748895.1 Candidatus Poseidoniia archaeon | reverse complement strand
CCATCTGCGTCTATGGGGAATTGGCCCCAGTTTCCCGGGTTTATGCCCCACCTGAGGGTAGATTATCCACGTGTTACTGAGCATTATGCCAGGGGTACAAGTACCCCTTAGACTCGCATGGCTTAATCGAACTCCAATAGCAGTAGCCTTCGGCAGGATCAACCGAAGTTTTTCCTTTCGAATGCACACTTTGAGTATAAATTTACTAGAATTGTCGGATTGACTGCACTAGTTTCGCTTTTGATTTCGAATGTCAGATGATAGCCCACACTGGGGAATGTTATCATCTCCATAACTTGTCTGCAATAACGGAATGGTTCCATCATCAAATCAGGAATGCGCCGAAGTCATTGCAGCCGTAAACACGGTTGCCTGGTAACAACAATAGCTGGTCAGGCTCGTCAACACTTAAAATGGCCTATTTAAGAAAAGCCCCATTTTTTAATGTAGACCTAAATTTTGACTTGAAATTGAGAACCTGGTTGCATACCTTCTGGAATAGTTACTGCTACTACTCTCCCATCCGGTGCTTTGATCTGTATT
>JASMLC010000061.1 GCA_030748895.1 Candidatus Poseidoniia archaeon | reverse complement strand
GAGTACATCGCCGCCGGCTCCGGCGATGGCAAGGTCTACCTCTTCGACAAGGACAGCAACACGCCGCTCTGGAACTACACCACTGGGAGTACGGTGTACTCGGTTGCCATCTCGGCGGACGGCGAGTACATCGCAGCTGGCTCTTGGGACGACAAGGTCTACCTCTTCGACAAGGACAGCAGTACACCCCTCTGGAACTACACTGCCGGAGAGGGGGTGCGTTCGGTGACCATCTCGGCAGACGGCAAATACATTGCTGCAGCCTCCTATGACGACTACGTTTATCTCTTTGACAAGGACAGCAGCACGCCTCTCTGGAGCTACACTGCTGGAAGTACTGTATCGGATGTGGCAATTTCGGCGGACGGAGAGTACATTACCGCTGGATCGGTGGACAACAAGGTCTACCTCTTCGACAAGGATAGCAGTACTCCTCTATGGAGTTACTCCACTGGATCTGATGTTGAATCAGTGTCAATTTCATCAGATGGAGAATACATCACAGCTGGATCTCAAAGTGATGGTTCTAATACTAGGAAAGTTTACCT
>JASMLC010000060.1 GCA_030748895.1 Candidatus Poseidoniia archaeon | reverse complement strand
CTCGAAGTATGTTTGCAGTACACACCCCTTTGTCGACGACGTATGTGTACTTAAAATGGCTAGAAACGGTACTACTCAGGCTTCCTCATCCGGCTTGTCTTAGTCTTCAACCCGATAGTATATCGAATAAATTACCAACACCACCTGAACCTTGCCTATAAAGTTCTGTGAATCCACAGCTTTTACAAGAAATTGCGCCAAATTTCTGATTCTGATAATTGAAGAAACGTGAAAGACCGGAACCAGTGGTTCTTATCTCTCCTTTCTCATATTCATAGCTACCACAGCGATTACATTTGAATTCTGCCATACCTCCCTGACGCCTTTGTTTAATTTAATACTGTGGTTGTTTTGTTCTTTGGTGGGTCTACTATAGATCCTATAACAGCGCCTTTTCACTTATTCAAAGCTATAGGTTTGTTATTCTCATCAACTGCAACCATTACTGCTCTTGCACTTGTAACCTCAATAAAATCTCCCTCTTCAGCAAACTGTCTTTGAGCGAAAACATCAATATCAATCGTTACAGAAGTCCTACCTAATTTGTGAGTACTGGCATAATA
>JASMLC010000059.1 GCA_030748895.1 Candidatus Poseidoniia archaeon | reverse complement strand
CGTCGACGAACCCGGTTTCGGCACCGACCCGAACAACCCCGACACCGACGGCGACGGACTCCTCGATGGTGAGGAAGTCAACGACACCGGCACCGACCCGCTCGACCCCGACACCGACAACGACGGCATCGTCGACGGTGTCGAGGTTGTCGACACCGGCACCGACCCGCTCGACCCCGACACCGACGACGACGGGTTACGCGACGGCGAAGAAACCGAAATCCAAACCGATCCGTTGGATCCCGACACCGACGACGGTGGAGTCAATGACGGCGACGAGGTCACACGCGGCACCGACCCGCTCGACCCCGACGACGACGTCGTTGTCGAAACGACGACCACGACGTTGGCGTTGGATCCGGACCTCGACGGCGACCAACTCACCGCCTCCCAGGAAGACGAGTTCGGCACCGACCCGACCGATCCCGACACCGACGGCGACGGGTGTGGTGACGGTGACGAGGTCGCACGCGGCACCGACCCGTTGGATCCCGACACCGACGGCGACGGATTCTCAGACTGCGAAGAGGTCAACGAGTTGGTCTCGGATCCGCTCGACCCCGACGACCCCGGTGTCGACACCGACGGTGAC
>JASMLC010000058.1 GCA_030748895.1 Candidatus Poseidoniia archaeon | reverse complement strand
AATCGGCGGCGAGCAGTCCACCGATGATATTGAGTAACGTCGACTTACCGCAGCCGGAAGGCCCCATCAATGCGACCAATTCGCCCGGAGCGATCTCAAACTCAACGCCCTGTAGCACCTCAAGTCGTGTCTTCCCCGCGCCGAAACCGTGGCGCAAATCTTTCACAGTGAGCAACGAAGCCATCGCCGCCCTCTGCACGATATATATATAAATGTTTGCGAGTTTCTCCTTCACACCCCCCTGACGCCTTTGTTTAATTTAATACTGTGGTTGTTTTGTTCTTTGGTGGGTCTGCCCTGTCTCCAAGGCGAACTTCCAGAAAGCCCCCAACTTAAGGCTTACCGCTAGAATTCGTTGCCTAATTCACGGCGTGTCTGCCCGGGATCTATATAGGGCAAGACAAACGCAATCATCAATTGACAAGTTCCACCAATCAGGATTGTGGTAGTAAAGGTAAAATTCTCTTCGAAGTATCCAGCCATTTTAAGGCCGAATAACGCCCCAAAGTTCAGAAGAGCCATATACAATGTGAATTGCGTAGCTCCGACCTTTGGCCAGGTCACGTTCATGAATAATGAAATCAGGGAAATGCCCATCGCAGCTCCAAAG
>JASMLC010000057.1 GCA_030748895.1 Candidatus Poseidoniia archaeon | reverse complement strand
ACAAACACCTTTCTTCTTTCAACATGTGCTGTTTAAGTTCAAATCTTAAATCATCAAATAAGCTTGCAATTTCAATGGTATTTGGATGGTTTTTACCATGTACCTTCGCTACTTTATCTGTAAATTTAGCAATGGCTGGTGCTGTATCTCTAATGTATTGATGATGATGAACACAAATATATTGACTCAATTTATCTAAACTCATTTCATCAAATAAATTATCTTGCGTATCTCCATTATTCATTAATGATTGAATCTCAACCAGCACTTCTTGAACATCTAATCCCTTATCCAAACAAGCTGACTTAATTGTCACATCTCCATTGCAACAAAAATCTAATCCAAATTTATTGAAAACTGTTGCTGTTCGTCCGTCCATAGTCACTATTTCTCCTATTGTTTTACTTTTCATAATTATTTACTTCCGTCTGATTCGTCTAAGTCGTTTGGGATTACAGGTTCAACTATAATGGTTCCAGTACGGGCATTCCCTATTTCACCGCAGAAAATGGAACAGTCTACTATTACGGTATTGCCTCCTGCAATTTCAACTTTACACAATCCTGTACTGCTATACTGAAATTCACCAACTTTATCTGCAAAAAAATCTACAG
>JASMLC010000056.1 GCA_030748895.1 Candidatus Poseidoniia archaeon | reverse complement strand
ATGCTGAAGTCATGTTCTCAGGAATATCTTGCCACAAATTCTCAATTGTTAGATCATAGATAAATGGTTCTTCAATCTCTTCATCCTCTCCAAAAAGCCCTCCAGGTCCAGTACAACCTGTCGTTGCAAGGATAATCATCACACCAATTGGGATTATTTTTCTCATTTCAGCCTACTATATTGAGATAATAGGGATAGATAAAGTCAGGGGTTCATTTCATAAAAAGACTTGAATGTTGTAAAATGTGAACCAAGTTGATTTGGTAGCATTTTTGATTCTTTTTCTGGGAATTGCGATTCTTGCTTATCCTCTTTTTCTTCTGTTATTGGAAAGGGCAACCGAGAAAAAATCCAGTGATTTATTGTTGATAGGTGCGATATTACTTCTTGGCTGTGCCTTTGTAATTGCTCTTTGGGCAGTTTACTATGCTTCTACATCTCCTGAATTGCTCTGGCCTCTAGCCTTATTCACTCTAATTTTTAGATTTATTTCCCCACTTATTCTTGTTAGAGCTATGACAAAGTGGCAGAATTCAAATTTTATCCTATCTAATACAACAGGTCGTGTATTTTCCGAGGCATTTCCAGGAGTAGCTATGGTTGTTGGAACCTTTATTTTGCTTTC
>JASMLC010000055.1 GCA_030748895.1 Candidatus Poseidoniia archaeon | reverse complement strand
ACTCTAGCTTCTGCAGCGTGCCCTATCCTGCATTTTGCCATTACAGGAATGGTCGTGAAATCTATTATTTCCTTAATCATAGTGGGGTCAGACATTCTTGCAACACCGCCATCAGATCGGATATCTGCCGGTACTCTTTCGAGTGCCATTACCGAAACTGCTCCTGCATTCTCGGCTATCGCAGCCTGCTCAGCGTTTACAACGTCCATTATTACACCTCCTTTTTGCATCCTAGCAAATCCTCTCTTGACCAATTCTTTGCCGTGTCTTAGAGATTCAAGATCTAAATCAAGTGACATCTTTCCTCCTGTGGTGGACCGGGCGGGATTTGAACCCGCGGCCTCCGCCTTGCGAAGGCGGCGATCTTCCAGACTGAGCTACCGGCCCTGTTACAGAAAAATTGACTTTATACAGCACCGCTAGACTCCAAGTGTATCGCAGCAGCTTCACTCAGGTCTGCATACAATTCTTCATCATCAACACCAGTATAGGATATTTTCCCACCTCTGCCTCGGTTTATTCTCATTATTTCGAATTCAGAAGTAACACTGTCTGCGTATGACATTATTGCATATTCATCCCCTTCAACTTCTAGAGCTCCATGTATATTCATCTTAATTTCGTTGCCATCACCGTCTTC
>JASMLC010000054.1 GCA_030748895.1 Candidatus Poseidoniia archaeon | reverse complement strand
GACCCGGCATTGGGCTGGAGGGACACTGCTTCATAGCCGGTGACCTCGCAGAGCATCCGCTCGAGGTCGTCGATGAGCTCGTGGTAGCCGGCCACCTGGTCGACCGGGGCGTACGGGTGGATGCGGGCGAACTCGGGCCAGGTGATCGCCTGCATCTCGGTGGTGGCGTTGAGCTTCATGGTGCAGGAGCCGAGCGGAATCATCGTGCGGTCCATGGCGAGGTCACGGTCGGCGAGGTGCCGTAGCCAGCGCAGCATCTCGGTTTCGCTGCGGTGCGAAGTGAAGAACGCCGATGTGCAGTAGGCCGATGTGCGTCGCAGGGTGTCGGGGATGGCGGTGGAGGCTCCGTCCAACTCCTCCAGCGAGGCCTCCGTTGCGCCGAACGCCCGCCAGATCGACTCCACGACCACCGGGGTGGTCGTCTCGTCGAGGCTGAAGGTGACCGTGTCGGCGTCGAGCCTCCGCAGGTTGCAACCGTGCTCGAGGACGGCGGCGACGAACTCATCTGCCCTGCCGGGAACCCGGACAGCCACCGTGTCGACGAACCCGTCGAAGAGGACGTCGAGTCCGTGCCGGCGCAGGCCCTCGGCGGCGATGGCAGCCAGACGGTGGACGCGCTCGGCGATAACGCGCAGGCCGTCGGGACCGTGGTAGGCGGC
>JASMLC010000053.1 GCA_030748895.1 Candidatus Poseidoniia archaeon | reverse complement strand
GAAGAGTTTATTGAGAGAAAAGAAAATGGAGAGAATCCTGCTGAAGTTATGAATGACTTAGGGATAAAGCGCTATTGCTGCAGGAAGATTTTTGTTTCTCATTTAGACTTGATAGACGAACTCTTACCCTACGACTGATTTTTTAAGAAAGGTTACTATAGCCACACTATAGGGCCCGTGGGGTAGCTTGGCATCCTTGTACCTTGGGGTGGTATAGACTCCAGTTCAAATCTGGGCGGGCCCACCATCTTGCTTCTAAAAAAACATCATATTCATGCTTTCTTTAATGTTTCATAAAGTGCCCTAATTGTAAGAATTGTAACTTAGAGCCAAAATCAACTACAACAGGAGTTGAACTTAATACCTGTAAAAGATGTAAGTTTATTTGCTGGATTAATCTAATTTAAAATTAAAGATAATGATCCTACAATTCCGGAATCAACACCTAAACCCGGTTCTGATATTAGATCTGATAATGAAATTAATGGCGTATAATTATTCCACACTTTTTCAACATTATGTCGTATCATAGGAAAAAGTTGCTTCTGATCCATAACGCCACCTCCCATAATAATTTTGTCAGGGGAATGATTAGAGATTATATTAATTAATCCAACTGCCAACAACTCTGCTTCTTTTTCCCAAGCTTCATGTGACTCAGTGAAT
>JASMLC010000052.1 GCA_030748895.1 Candidatus Poseidoniia archaeon | reverse complement strand
TCAAATCCAATATTCTTTATTAACATTATCAGATACTACAAACAAGACACATATTGCTATTAGACCAAAAAACATTGTTCTAAAACTGGCTATAACGCTATGATATAGTTACAATTATCAGACATAAAAACTTATGGGGATGGTGGGAGCACTGGGATTTGAACCCAGATCGGCGGGTCTCACCTATTGAGCCGGAGCTCAACGTTGCACAGGTCATAGCTCCAATCATTCATCACGATATCAGCAGACCCTGTAGCAATCATTCCTGTATAATTGGAGCCCGCAATGCTGCCAGGTTACACCATGCTCCCCAATATTACAGCATTATAGCACTGCAATAAAAAGTCTCTGATGAATAAAGTTAATAACGTCTGTTTCTTCAATAAGATATCATATGAGCTTGGAGGAAGAAAATGAAGCGGAAGATTTGAATCCGCACACTCCAGCTCCTCCTTCTGAAAAGGTGTGGTTACCAGTATACTTAGATGAGGAGGGGAAATTAGCAAAACATGACTGGTGTTTAGACACAGGAATAATAAAAAATCAAGGTGGTGAAGAAGCTAAACCTAAAGGTTTTTATGTTTTAGTTCTGAATAAAATGCGATATATTCTGAAGAAAGATTTAGGACACGCAAAAAACGCTCCTAAACTTCCAGAATCACAAATTA
>JASMLC010000051.1:257-686 GCA_030748895.1 Candidatus Poseidoniia archaeon | reverse complement strand
TGCAATAAACAAGGATCCTGATGCACCGATATTCAAAGTAGCTGACTACGGAATTGTCAATGATCTTTTCGAAATCGTGCCTGTTCTGAAAGAAAAACTGGAAAATTAAAGATACTGTTATAAGGGGGCATAATATTGTCATTCAGTGACCTCAGAATCGGACGAAATAAAGAAGCTTCAGGAAACTATTTCTGAGCTTCAAGTCGAACTCAGATTTTTACAAGAGACAGTAGGTGTTCTGATGGGTGCAATGATGGAAGAAGGAGATTCAGAAGAGTTCTTTGGCAATAGTGAAGCTGGAAATCCGACCTTTCGTCTAAATATGGGAATGTAAGTTTTTTGGCAAAGGCTATATACAAAGCGCTCTGGTCCGGCATCGCGCTCGCGTGGTGTAGCCTGGCCTATCATCTCAGCCTGTCGAGCTGAGGA
>JASMLC010000051.1:0-247 GCA_030748895.1 Candidatus Poseidoniia archaeon | reverse complement strand
CGCCATTTAACTAGACCTAAATGATATATTGATACTTATTCTCTGCCGTATCGGATTTATCCTATGCGCGGGAAGAGATATCAAGCACTGATTGTCGCCATCTTATTACTCACTGCTTTACCATATTCTCCTTTTCTCTCAAGAGCTTCAAGCATAGAGAATCTAGACACACTCGAAAAGGATAATGCACCTCCCTACAGAGATAGTGATGGAGATGGATTATCTGATGAATACGAGATATCTCTAG
>JASMLC010000050.1:423-718 GCA_030748895.1 Candidatus Poseidoniia archaeon | reverse complement strand
AGTTCCAAGGGCCATGTTGGCCCAGTCGATGAGGTTGCAGCTGGACTTGGCCTCGGACACAGGACAGCCGTTCGCTCCTGGGGAGGAGAGGGTACGGGAGTTCCTGGAAGGCCTAGTAACAGACGACAGGGTGACGTGTGCCTACCGGTACTCGTGTCCCTGGCCGGAGACCTCTGTCTAAAGAGATCAATCGACACGAGACCGCACGCAGTGACCGTGATTAGCACGGCCTGGAGGACCCCCCATGAAGTTTGAGCGTCGTTTCACGAAGCCCAATCAAGATCCCTACGCAGCC
>JASMLC010000050.1:0-413 GCA_030748895.1 Candidatus Poseidoniia archaeon | reverse complement strand
CGAGGCGCCCGAGAGCTGGAGCCAGGTGGCGGTCGACGTGCTGGCGCAGAAATACTTCCGCAAGGCTGGCGTGCCCACGCAGCTCGAGCGGGTCGACGAGGACGGCGTGCCGGTGTGGTTGCAGCGCTCCGTTCCGGGCGATGAGGGCACGGACTGCGGCGGTGAGAAGGACGCGCGGAAGGTGTTTGACCGTCTCGCGGGTTGCTGGACCTACTGGGGCCACAAGGCGGGTTACTTCGACTCCGAAGACGACGCGCGTGTGTTCTTCGACGAGCTGCGCTTCATGCTCGCGAGCCAGATGGCCGCGCCGAACTCACCGCAGTGGTTCAACACCGGCCTCCACTGGGCCTACGGCATCGATGGTCCCGCTCAGGGGCACCTGTATGTGGACCACGTGACCGGTGAGACCTGCG
>JASMLC010000049.1 GCA_030748895.1 Candidatus Poseidoniia archaeon | reverse complement strand
AATTCAGCAGAAGCAATCGCATCAGGATGGCATTTAACCAACTCTATTTCTTTGAGTTCGTGTTTAGAGAAGACACCACATCCCCACTCCCTTGTTGCAATATGATGAACAGAATATTTTTGACTGGAATGGTTAGAACATTCATTAAGCAAACATACATCGGGTTCTACTGATTGTATATATTCCCAACCTTCTTCTCTTTTTGAACTTTTCCAATAGTCCATATTCCAAACAAGATATTTCATAACCCCCTGACGCCTTCTTCGTTTTTAATGCTGTGGGGGTTGTTGCAGGCATCTCGTAAGCCAAATTCCGACAATTTGTAGACGGCCTCTCTCTGCAGGGAGGCACCCCCCCTTCCACGTGCGACGGGGGGGCTGCGCAAGTCCTATAGCGCACCGCCGTTCCATCACCGATGCGCCCACGGCCGTTCCTGCTGCTGCTTGCCAGTTTTGCGCGTAGGCCATATAGTGGATGTTGGGGCCAGACTGCTTTCCACGGACGAATACGAAAGAACCAGAGCTTACGCTAGTCAGATAGTTTCCGTCCTTGCCAGAACAGACGCAGACCTATTTGCGGTCGGACCGACGGCCTGATAGCAGTAATGACTCTTAGTAACCGGCGGGCTGAACACCTCGAAGTGGTACCTTCCGCCGCCGAAGCGGTTTCTGGCGCCACTATAATTCTCGGTGCGTACACCCCGGTCCTATCATCCCGTCTTCTACGGGCGTCAAAGTGCCTCGTCTCGAGGCGGGTTTCGAGCTTAGATGCTTTCA
>JASMLC010000048.1 GCA_030748895.1 Candidatus Poseidoniia archaeon | reverse complement strand
ACATTCCAAGCCAAGCTATTCATCTGCTAGTGTTAGTAAAATCAACTAAACTCACTAGTGTCTGCCTACTTGCGTCATTGAATATTATCTCTACCAGATATATCGTCGTCGACGATACACCCTCGATGTTTTATCTCATCTCTGAGATTCACGAAGTGAATATGATGTGTGAAAGTCAATTAGAAAAATGGACCCACCGCGAATTGAACGCGGGACTCCTCGGTGCAAGCGAGGTGTTTTACCACTAGACTATGGGCCCAATATTACCCTTTGACTTTTGTACTTTTAAAAGTTATTTACTAACTTCTAAATTAAGATGTTAATGGTATGCGAAAGAAATTCATTGAAATGTAATATAATATTTTAGGAGGTGATCCATCCGCAGGTTCCCCTACGGATACCTTGTGACGACTTAACCTACCTTGTCTAACCAAGGCTCGTCCCTGACGGGTCTCACCAAAGCTAAACTCGGTTGGTTTGACGGGCGGTGAGTGCAAGGAGCATTGACATATTCACCGTCTGCTGATAACACACGATTACTACGAATTCCAGCGTCACGAGGGTGAGTTGCAACCCTCGATCTGAACTAGGCTGCAGTTTATGAGATTAGCTTCACCTTTCGGTGTCGCAACCCTCTGAATGCAGCATTGCCGCGCGCGTGTAGCCCAGGACATTCGGGACGTACTCACCTAACGTAGCCCGCACCTTCCTCCTTGTTACCAAGGCAGTCTGTATATTGTACACGTAGTAAATATACATACGGGTCTCGCCTGTTACC
>JASMLC010000047.1 GCA_030748895.1 Candidatus Poseidoniia archaeon | reverse complement strand
GAGATTGTCCATTGCTAGGGCAGTTCTGAAGGATGCTCCAATTTTGGTACTTGATGAAGCAACATCCTCCGTTGACAATGAGACCGAGGAGGCTTTGCAGAAATCACTGGCAGTCATCTCCAAGAATCGAACAACGATTGTTATTGCACATCGTTTATCGACGATAAGACACAGTGATTCAATCATAGTTCTGGATGAGGGAAAGGTAGTTGAATCGGGAAGTCATGATGATTTGTTGAAGAATGATTCACAATATGCTAGGCTTTGGAATGTTCAGACCGGAAAAAGATAATTTACCCGTTGTCCTTATCATCCCCTTTCTTTGATTCCTTAATCACGGGCCCGTAGATCAGCCTGGAAGATCGCCTGCTTTGCAAGCAGGAGGCCTCGGGTTCAAATCCCGACGGGTCCACCACTTTTCTAAAGATATTTTTTTATTCTATAGCTGGTACCCAAAATATGCGTTCGATTATTGCAGTATTGATTGCCTTACTGGTCGCTCTCCAGCCAATGCTTTCATTTGATGACGATAGTTCACGTCAGGTTAACAGTTTTAGCTTCTCCTCACAAACAGACTCAGAAGACGTGAATTGGTGGGAAGATACGAGAATGGACAAAGACAAGAATCGCATGCATGATATACTTGACATGGCATTGGAACAAGGTAAATTCATAGTGGATGGAAAGATTTCAGTTTTGGTTGATTTTGATCATATGCCAACTGAATTGGATGAACAGTTATTGATTGATGAAGTCGGTTTTGTTCCTTCTTGGAGATTTCACCATATA
>JASMLC010000046.1 GCA_030748895.1 Candidatus Poseidoniia archaeon | reverse complement strand
ACTTCTAATAAGTTAAGGAAAAGCTCCCTGTCTCTCCAAAAATAAAGCGCGCCAGTTATGTGCCCCAAATCTGGCATATACGCGCCTGCCCACATCAAATGTGACGCGAGACGTTGGAGCTCTAACATTATTGTTCTTATGTATTTTGCTCTTTCAGGTACTTCAACATTCATTAGTTCTTCAACAGTTTGAACATAACAATGCGTCCAAGTAGTTGAGCTAGCATAACAGAGCCTATCTGTCAAAGTGGTGTTCATGAAATATTTTCTGCGCTCACCCATTTTCTCAACTGAACGATGGAGATATCCTAATTCAGGATCTGCATCAGTTATAGTTTCCCCATCAACTTTTACTTTCAAAGTCCAGAGCCCATGAGTCATTGGATGCTGTGGGCCCATACTAATCCACATCTCAGCCATTACCACTCCTCCTCGTGTATCTCATACACGTAATCTTTTCTAAGTGGGTGACCTGCAAAACCCTCAGGTAACAAAACTCGTCTCAAATCTGGATGACCCACAAAATATATTCCCATCATATCAAAAGCTTCTCTCTCATGCCAGTTGGCACCTCCCCAAATATCTGAAATTGAGTCAATAGTAGGCGTATCTCTATCTAAATAAATGTGAATTTCAGCCATAACAGACATATCGTTTTGTCCAACGGTTACAGACTTGTTAACGACTGTAAAATGGTAAACTAATTCAAATTCAGGTTGATTATCTATTGCAGTAATCAAAGAACAATGCTCAAAACCATAATCATTCTTTAGCTCCATAAAAAACTCTTTC
>JASMLC010000045.1 GCA_030748895.1 Candidatus Poseidoniia archaeon | reverse complement strand
GTGTCCCGCACGGCAATCAGCACCGGCTCACCCGCGTCGAGCTTCTGCGCGAAGAGCCAGCGATGCCCGTCGTGCAGCGGCTGCCAGCGGCCGATGAAGAGCGCACGCTTCATGACAGGAATTCCTCCATGATGCGGTCGATGCACACCTCCACTGAAACGTTTGTGGTGTCGATGTCGAGGAAGTTTTCCTGCGGCGGCTCGTAATCCTCGGCGAAAAAGTGCTCGCGTCCGCGAATCTCGGTCGTGTGCAGGTAAATCTCGTTAACCGTGTGGCGCGCCTTGAACTCCTCGCGCAACCACCTGTACGGAGCAACAATCGAGACCACAACGTCCTGTCCTTTGTTATCGAGGAACATCGCAATCGACTGCGCCATGCGGATGTTGTTGATGCGTCCCTGCTCGGAATAGTCTGTGTTGTGCGCCAGACCACGCAAGTCATCACCATCAACATGGAACGCGCCGTCCAGCTTCTCCAGTAGCACTTTGCCAAGGGTGGTCTTGCCGCTTCCCGGCTGGCCGGTGAACCAGAATATCACAGGACACCCCTCTTTTCCCAAGTGAAGTCCGGCAGTTCGCGCCCGAAGTGGCCGTAGGCGGCGGTCGGCGTGTAAATCGGCCGCAGCAGGTCCAGGTCCTCGATGATGGCACGCGGCCGCAGGTCGAACTGGCGGTCTATCGCCTTGCGGATTTTCGTTGCGTTGCCAGTGCCGAAGGTCTTGATGTCGACCCAGAGCGGGTCGGCGACGCCGATGGAATAGGCGAGCGCAATCTGGCAGCGGTCGGCCATCCCGGCCGCGACGACGTTCTTGGCGA
>JASMLC010000044.1 GCA_030748895.1 Candidatus Poseidoniia archaeon | reverse complement strand
ACATTTTATCGGCATAAACGGGTGCAATGCCACGGCGTGTGCTTCCTGCGGCAAGGCTACCCTGATGACCAGAAAGGGCACCATCTAAAATAATATGATAAGGCATTATGACATGGGCACGATCGCTAACAAAAAGCTTAGGCTCAATCCCTTTAGTTTTTAGGTAAGCAATTTCATTCAACAGCGCACACGGATCAACCACAACACCGTTTCCTATAACACTGGTTGGGTTTCCATATACGACACCCGAAGGGATTAGATGGAGCTTAAAGGTGTTTCCTTCAACAATAACAGTATGGCCGGCATTATTGCCACCGTGAAACCTTACAACATAATCAGATTCTCCAGCAAAAAAATCAGTAATTTTTCCCTTACCCTCGTCGCCCCACTGTGCGCCAACAATTGCTGTTATTTTAGAATTAAGAAGGCCACTCATTAAAACAGTTTTTAAAGTGTGTAATTAATAGAAAAACCAACATTCCCACGATGATTAATCGAAGGAAACATTGAAAAAGAATTATTTATGTTATTGTTTTTTTTAGAAACTCTCCCCCTTTTTACTGCTGTTTTTGCTAATCCATAACCAAGTGCAATGCCCAAAGGATAGTCACTCATCCAGTGGACCCCGGTATTCATCATTCCTAACCCATTCAGAGCAATAGCTAAAAAGCCCAAAGGTTTTATGAAGGTATGTTCTGGGTAGTTTTCTGATAAAACAACCACCATAGCAGTAATGGTTGCTACATGCCCAGAGGGAAATGCGTCATAATTAGGAACGTGGTTATGGTAATCCACCTGATTGGGAAAGGGGCGCCAACGACCTGTAGGGGTGG
>JASMLC010000043.1 GCA_030748895.1 Candidatus Poseidoniia archaeon | reverse complement strand
TATTCTTTTTTGGTCTTCAAGAGAGCATGTATATTGTGTAGCTAATTTTTGTTTTCCGTGGCCTCCAGTGTTGATAGCATTAGCAATTCCTTTGATATACGTTTACAGATTAGTTTTTGGACGTAATGAAAGTTGGGGAGACCGAGGCCGCCGTGAGTCTCATAAAACTTCTATTTTAGTTAAGACAAAAGGCGGAAGTTATGAAGCCAGATTCCGCAAAGATTCCTTTATTGTTTTGTTTAATTCAACAAGTAAGTGTAAAGTGTGTAAACAAAAATTTGAGACTGAAAGTAGTCTAGAATGTTATTTTCAAATTTGCACTAAAAATGAGGAATGCATTGAATCCCTCGCAAAAATCAGTGGAGACAAGCCTAGCGATTTCCGTCCTTAAATTATGGTGCCGGGGGCGGGGTTTGAACCCGCGACCTTCGGATGTCCCAGGCATAGCCGGAACTATACTACCCTATGAGTCCGACGCTCTACCAGGCTGAGCCACCCCGGCGTTATCGCAGTTGATTGATAAGGGGATTTAAGTTTAAGTTTGGTTACATTTTATAACGGCCACTTGAATCATGCGCAATAATGGTTAGAACCAAACCGGCAAAGAAGACGCAAGGGACTGGAACTTATGATCCAGTTCACTTGGAATTATCAGTAGCCGAAAGGTGGAAAGAAGAGGATACCTTTGCTAAGAGCGTACAAAATCGTCAAGGTTCCAAACCATTTACTTTTTTGGAGGGCCCTCCAACAGCTAATGGTAAACCAGGAATCCATCATGTTCTTTCAAGACTGTACAAGGATATGGTATGTCGCTGGAAGACAATGGAAGGCCATTTAGTTG
>JASMLC010000042.1 GCA_030748895.1 Candidatus Poseidoniia archaeon | reverse complement strand
GCATGGACAATAAATGCATTTCTTAGAGGAATTGGATCAACCCTACTTCATGCAGTAGGACCTGCTGCAATAGGTTATGCTGTGGCCTTATCAAATCAAATGCAAGAACCTCGAAACAAAGTTTTACCGATTGCTTATCTAATTGGAGTTGTGATGCATAGTCTTTGGAATGGGTTTGCTACAATGCCATTTATTATGAATGGTAAAGAATGGGTATATATCTCATACCTTTGTATTGCGTTAATGGTTGCTACTTGCTTGGTATTTATTGTTAAGATACTCGAATATGGAAAAGAATACTCACATATTGAATTAGAAGCAACTAGTTTTAAGGATTTAGAAGAAGAAGCAACAAATAGCGGTCACTAAATGCAAGCGATACCGTCCTTAGCTCAGACTGGCCAGAGCGGCCGGCTGTAGGGGTCTATCCCTTTTACCCGTGAGTACGGGAGGCCGCAGTTACCGGCAGGTCCCCGGTTCAAATCCGGGAGGACGGACCATTCTCCTAAAAAATTATTTTGTTTTTCCTGGCATGTAAAATTTAACGAGTATTGCTGTAATGAAAGCTATTCCTGCAGACACCATCGCTGAACCAACCATACCTTCCATGAAAGCCAAACGAGCATTATCAATTAATTCGGAACCAAGCATATTGCCTTCACTAAGTAATTTCCCACCTATCCTCATAGCTGCAGGAAATGATTCTGTGGCAACTGGTGAATGAACTTCTAAACCTTCAGGAATTTTTACACTACTCTGATATATTTCGTTCAGAACACTCCCCCCAATAGCAATTCCAAGGGCACCACCAACTTCTCTACTAGCATCGTTAGTAGCACTTCCAACGCCTGCTTTGT
>JASMLC010000041.1 GCA_030748895.1 Candidatus Poseidoniia archaeon | reverse complement strand
CCAAACAGCCAAATCATAGGAAGCATTACGGCAAAACCTGCTGCAAATTGAGTGAATATCCAAGTTAAGGTATAGGGTCTATCTTCAGGCCTATCAAGCCCTTCAAACATCAACTGAAATGGGGGGAATGATTTCCTGATGGGTTCGTAGAAAACAGTCAAAGTTAAAGTGGAAACTATGGCGCTTATGGCCAAATATATGAAATCGGTGAAAGTTTCAGCATTAAATTGTTGATCTATGAAAACAGGTAAGAAGAATATTGCAAAATGATTAAGCTTTCGAGTGTAATTTACTCTGATGTTTAGATAACGTACGAGTGCACCTGATGAAAGCATAACTGTGCCAAGAGCAAAACCCTTTGCAACGGTCGACAGGATTTCCGGAGTGAACTCCGTGATGGTAGACTCGATTTCTGGAGGAATTTCCATACAACACCAAGTGGTGGACCGGGCGAGATTTGAACTCGCGCCCTCCTCCATGCCAAGGAGGCGATCTTCCAGACTGATCTACCGGCCCGTTAATGTGTCATTTTAGTAGGCGGTTAATAGAATTATAGCCTAAATGATAGCGTAATCTGTTTAGTGATAGTCGGAATAGGGATGGTGTGAGAGGAGTAGAAGAAGTAAAATCATACATTGAAGAGAATTCCATAAATGGAGAAATCATTATGTTCAAAGCGGAGCAGGCAAAAACGTCAGCTTCTGCTGCTGAACATCTAGGGTGTGAGGTTGCTCAAATTGCCAAAAGCATAGTATTGAAAGCTGAGAATCCAATCCTAGTGATTCTATCTGGAGATATGCGAGTAGATCTGAAGAAACTCTCTGAAGTAATTGGGGAAAAGGCGAAGTTGGCCAGTCCCGAATATGTTTCG
>JASMLC010000040.1 GCA_030748895.1 Candidatus Poseidoniia archaeon | reverse complement strand
GTTCCATTTACATTTCCCCTAGTATTATTATCTCTTCCATCGGGATTTACCATAACTAAGATTGCAAGGTTTATATTGTCTAATATCTGGTCAATTTCCTCAGGAATTCCACGGGCAAAATGCCTGACCATAAGATAGGCTGAATCAACCGAAGCAGGTTCATTTCCGTGTTGAGCAGCAACAAAGTATACAGTTGGTACAGTAGAATCATAATTACCGAATTCAAGTAATAACAATGGTTGCTGGTTAATGCTGTACCCTATCTCGGTGAAATTTGTAATTCTGGGGCTCTTTTCAAGTTCGTATGTAAAATTGATAATATCAGATGCCGAAGTCTGGTTTTCAGGAATGTCATTCCATAAGTCTTCAATAGTCAAATCATAAACAAAAGGTTCCTCGATTTCATCACCGTCTCCGAATAGTCCATTGGGGCCAGTACAGCCAGTTATTGTTAGCACAATCATCAGTCCAATCGGCACGATTCTATTCATTTCTGTTAAGTTTACTGAGATAATAGGGATAGATAAAGTCGGGGGTTCATTTCATAAAAAGACCTGAATGGTACAAACTGTGAACAACTCCATAGATTTGGTCGCTTTTTTGATTCTTTCGGTAGGAATTATAATTTTATCATATCCTCTATTTCTTTTAGTTATTGAGAGGGCTACTGATAAGAAATCTAGCGATATTCTTTTGGTAGGATTCATAGTTTTGTTAGGATTAGCTCTGATTATTGCACTTTGGGCTGTTTATTTTGCTTCCACATCACCTGAACTTTTGTGGCCCTTTGCGGCTTTCACACTGATATTTCGTTACGTTTCCCCTTTAATTTTAGTAAGACTTATTATGAAATGGCGCACTTCCGATTCAATAATTTTGACTTCGTCAGCTAGAATTTTT
>JASMLC010000039.1 GCA_030748895.1 Candidatus Poseidoniia archaeon | reverse complement strand
CCGCTGTTGCGCACTGACCTCGACCGGCTGGTGCAGATGCTCGCGGTGATTCCGGGGCTCGATGACCTGGCGCTCACCACTAATGGCTACCTGTTGGCGACACAGGCTGAAAAGCTGCGACACGCAGGATTACAGCGGCTCAATATCAGC
The DNA here is from genome assembly GCA_030748895.1 of Candidatus Poseidoniia archaeon. Lineage (NCBI taxonomy): Archaea > Methanobacteriati > Thermoplasmatota > Candidatus Poseidoniia > Candidatus Poseidoniia archaeon. The sequence continues at coordinate 765 of JASMLC010000039.1, read as the reverse complement.
CTCGATTCCCTCGATGAACAGGTTTACCAGCGATTGAACGGCCGTGACCTGAGCGTCGAGCGAGTGCTTGCCGGCATCGCAGCGGCCGAGCGCGCCGGCTTCGGGCCGCTCAAGCTCAACTGCGTGGTAATTCGCGGCGTTAACGACAGTTCCGTAGTGGATTTGGCGCGCCATTTCCTGGGAACGCCCCATACCGTGCGCTTCATCGAGTATATGGATGTGGGCAACATCAACCGCTGGAGCCCCGACCAGATCGTGCCCGCCGATGAAATTATCGCCATGATTGATGCCGAGATGGAGCTAACGCCAGTCGCACCTGACCGGTCTGGCGAGGTGGCGCGACGCTACCGCTACGTAGATGGCGAGGGTGAAATCGGTGTAATTACCTCGGTCACGCGCCCCTTCTGCCACGATTGCGACCGGATGCGCATGGGGCCCGACGGGCAGCTCTACACCTGTCTCTTTGCCAGCCACGGCCACGATTTACGCGCACAGCTGAAGGCGGGTGCTAGCGATGACGAATTGCGCGTGTGGCTCGCCTCTATCTGGCGCGCACGCAGCGACCGCTACTCGGAAGAGCGCGCACTGCTGTCCAAAGGCAAGCGGTCGCACAAGGTCGAGATGTTCCGTATCGGGGGCTGATGGACTCCGCGTTGATGGTAGCGGGCGGGCAAAGCAGCCGGTTGGGGCAGCTCAAACAGTCGCTCGAAATCGAGGGAGAATCCCTCGCCGCCCGCACCGCCGCAGTGCTGGCGCAGGTGGTGC
>JASMLC010000038.1 GCA_030748895.1 Candidatus Poseidoniia archaeon | reverse complement strand
TTGACAAACCAAGGAAGGTTGAGTGGTCAATGACCGAGGAAGATGATCAAGGACGACCATACACCGTGCACATTAGAACGGATGCTATTGACTTGCGTGAAAGTGTTTTTGATTTTCCCGGACAAAACGTGATTACAAGAGATAATGTTGTAATTAAGATTAATGCACTATTGTTTTATCAAGTTACAGATCCCGTCAAGGCCGTTTATGAAATTAGAAATTTACCGGTGGCGATTGAGCAGCTTACACAGACAAGCCTAAGAAATTTGGTTGGCGAACTGGATTTGGATGGCACTCTTACGTCTCGGGAGACAATTAACAGCAGGTTAACTACTATTCTGGATGATGCTACGGATAAATGGGGCGTCAAAGTCAACAGGGTTGAATTGAAGGACATTATACCTCCGCCTGAAATTCAGGCTGCAATGGAAAAGCAAATGCGGGCTGAAAGGGAACGAAGGGCCACCATCCTTGAAGCTGAAGGAAGTAAAAAGTCACGTATTTTAGAAGCAGAGGGTATCCGCGAAGCGGAAATCCTTGAAGCGGAAGGACATAAACAAGCCCAGATATTGAAAGCCGAAGGTGAGTCTAGCGCTATTAACCAAGTCACTGAGGCAATAAAGAAAAGTGGTGCAGATCCAAGCAAGTATCTTATTGCGGTAAGATATATTGAGGCTTACGAGAACATGGTTACAGCCGACACAGGCAACAAAATTATTTACTTGCCATACGAGGCTACTGGCATCCTGAGCTCAATTGGCGGTATCAGCGAAATGCTAAAGTGAGCTTGCTAAAATTGAATTGATTTTCATCAGAAATCTCGTGGGCCACCTCACAGCCGCACCCAGAGCCGGTAATCGCCGCTGTAGCGCAGCTGATGGCCGAAGTGCGCCGGCCGGTGCTTGAGCAGCTGGAGC
>JASMLC010000037.1 GCA_030748895.1 Candidatus Poseidoniia archaeon | reverse complement strand
ATCGAAAACATGCTTTACGAACTTTTCATATTGATATGGTACGGTTCTGATGCATGGACAATAAATGCATTTGTAAGAGGAATTGGTTCCACAGTCCTACATGCAGTTGGTCCTGCTGCAGTTGGATACGCTGTTGCGTATGCTAACCAAATGGAAAAACCAATGACCAAATATGTCGGATTAGCATATATTTTTGGGATTGTAATGCATGGTCTCTGGAATGGCATAGCTACTATGCCATTTATGATGGAAGGTCAAAATTGGGAATACGCTGCTTACGCGCTTATCGCTCTGATGGTTATACTTTGCCTAGGTTTCATTGCTAAGATTCTGGAATATGGGAAAAAATATTCTAACATGGAATTAGAGACACAAAAATTCGAAGATGCTTTAGAAGAAGCAACAAATAGTGGTCACTAAATACAACAGATACCGTCCTTAGCTCAGACTGGCCAGAGCGGCCGGCTGTAGGGGTCTTTCCCTTTTATCCCGTGAGTACGGGAGGCCGCAGTTACCGGCAGGTCCCCGGTTCAAATCCGGGAGGACGGACCATGTTTCTAATTAGATTCTGTCTTTCCTGGCATGTAAAGTTTGACAAGTATAGCTGTAATCAGTGCTACACCTGCAGAGACCATTGCCGATCCAACCATTCCATCCATAAATGCTAAACGAGCATTAGCTATCAATTCCAAATTTCCCATCTCTAGGCCCATACGCATAGCAGCAGGGAATGACTCTGTTAAAATCGCTGAATAAGAATCCATGTCCTCTGGAATTACCAACTTATCCTGATATATTTGATTTAGAACACTGCCTCCAATAGCTATACCAAGCGCTCCACCAATCTCTCTACTAGCATCATTAGTAGCACTTCCAACACCTGCCTTATCCTCTGGAATAGAGTCCATAACTAGTGTTGTAGATGGT
>JASMLC010000036.1 GCA_030748895.1 Candidatus Poseidoniia archaeon | reverse complement strand
TTCGTTGAATCTACCTTCATCATATGCAGGTTTTGTTATATCCATTTTGTTTACAGAGATAATCATTTGTTCAATTCCCATAACCTTTGAGAGCCACAAGTGCTCTTTGGTCTGGGCAGCAATACCATCATCTGCAGCGACAACCAGAACTGCAGCATCAGCCTGAGATGTTCCAGTTATCATATTCTTTACGAAATCTCTGTGTCCAGGTGCGTCTATAATTGTGAAATGTTTTGTATCGGTCTTGAACTCTTTGTGAGCAACATCTATTGTTACACCACGTTCTCTTTCTTCCTTCAGATTGTCCATTACATATGCTAGTTCAAAACCAGCTTTTCCACGCTCTTCAGCTTCCTTCCTGTATTTGTCGATCAAGTGCTGTTCAATTGCACCGCCTTCCAGAAGTACTCTACCTACTGTGGTAGATTTACCGTGGTCGACGTGACCGATGAATACTACATTCAAATGTTGTTTTGCAGCCATTGTTGTTTCCCTCCATGGGATGGATGTGTCGGCAGGATAGGGGGTAAATAAAGGATTCCCTCGACAAAACCACTATTTCAGGACCATAATTGAGTTATTTTTCAGTTAGGATTTTCACTTCCTTCTTAGGGAATTTATTATTCTTCCACCAATACCATTCATATGGCTTATTAGATTCACATCTCTATTGGGAACCGGAGCTAGCATAACTTTTCCAGTACCTCTCATGACATTAAGAAATCCTTCACCAGTAGTTGCACTTCCAAACCAACCTTTACTTGCTTTTTCAACTGTAAATTCAAGTGAGGCTTGTCTTGCAACAGCAAAACTTCCATCTACACTCAATGTATCATTCTCTAAATTTATTTCTTGAACAGGCCCGTCAGATTGGTAAATCACAGTTCCACTCCCACTTACAGTGGTTTGAAACATACCCTCCCCTCCCCAGGCA
>JASMLC010000035.1 GCA_030748895.1 Candidatus Poseidoniia archaeon | reverse complement strand
CGCTCCTGCGCCAGCCGCTCCACTTCGTCGTAGTTATGGCAGCCGCCGTAGTAGCGCTTGCCAGGGTAGCCTTCGGCGTACTTGTTGGTGAGGCAGGAGCCGACCGCCTCCATCACCGCCGGCGAGACGTGGTTCTCCGACGCAATCAGCTCGATTGTTGACTGCTGCCGCTCCGCCTCGCGCGCGATAATACCTGCGACGGTGCTCTCCATCAGCGCGCGCAGCCGGCGGCGATTAATAGCGTTTTATTCGTGTGTTTCGCTGATAGGAATAATTAAATCATGGGTATCAGTCCCGGTTGCCGTGAACTCCATCCTGCTAGTCGTCGGAGCCCGCCCTAACTTCATGAAAATGGCACCGTTATATGACGAACTCAAGAGCCGCAACCTGCCAGTCTTGCTGCTTCACACAGGCCAGCATTATGATGACAACATGAACAAGTTATTCTTCGATGAACTTGGTATGCCCAAACCCGAGTTCTATCTAGGAGTAGGTTCAGCCGGCCACGCCGAGCAGACCGCCAAGATTATGGTCGATTTTGAGAAAGTATGCATCGAGAAAAGACCATCAATGGTTATCGTCGCGGGTGACGTGAATTCTACTATCGCATGTGCACTTGTGGCGGCAAAGCTCTGGATTCCAGTGGCACACGTCGAGGCAGGACTGAGGTCATTCGATAGAGCAATGCCCGAAGAGATTAACCGCATCTTGACAGATAGAATTTCAGATTTGCTGTTCACGCCATCGCCAGATGCTAACCAGAATCTTATCGCGGAAGGAATGGAACCCGAGAAAATAAAACTGGTTGGAAATATAATGATTGATACATTGTTACTCCATTCTCAAAAAGCTGACCTAAGTGATATACATCGAGAATTACAAATTCAAAAAGGAAATTATGCTCTGATAACGTTGCACCGGCCTTCTAATGTAGATATCAAAGACATCTTTTCAGGAATCATCGAAGCCTTGGAATCTATCGCTGAAGACGTGACTATTGTTTTTCCTGCACATCCAAGGACC
>JASMLC010000034.1 GCA_030748895.1 Candidatus Poseidoniia archaeon | reverse complement strand
GCTGCAGCTCCGTCGCGTCCGGACTCATGCGCCACCGATGCGCGCCGCGCTAATAACGCTCACTGTCCGCGCAGCGCGGCGGTGAAGCTGCCCTCGACCAGATTGCGGCGGCGCAGGAAGTTATAGTTCACCAGCAGCAGCACCAGCATCCCGCTGGCGAGCACGATTACGTGCGCCACCCGCCCGACAGTCTTCGTGTCATTGATAACTCCCTCGTCGGCGGTCAGGAAGAAGCTGCTCGCACCGTAGGCGATGGTGAACGCCGTCGCGTAGAAAATGACGTTGTGGCGGTTGATGATGCCCTCCGCCTTAAGCGCCTGCACCGAGAGCGAGTAAATCGCAACCAGGATGGTGACGAACATGAAGAGCAAATCAAACACGAAACTGGGGTCGCGGCTCAACGAGTAGAGCAGCACCCCTGCGTGGTAGGCCAGGAACCCCCAGTAGCCGAGCGCGAACCAGCCCGAGAAGGCCGCCACTCCGGGGTCGGTCGCCGCATCGCCTTGCATGCGGCGCAGCAGCAGGAAGACCGCTGTCCCGAGCCCGAGTATCAGCGCCACCCAAGTGAACTGGAAGAAGGGGGTGAACTGGTCGCTGAAACTGTCGCTGTAGCGTGCCAGCACGATGAAAATCACGAAGCCGGCTACCATCCAGAGCGCCGGCGAGAGCGCGTTGAGCAGCTGCCCCTGCCGGCTCGCGTCGGCGGCATCAGCCTCGGAGCGGCCGAGCGCGAACTCGCGGAACGGCACGCGCATCCACCACGCCTGCGCGAACTGCCAGACGATGAAAATCGCCACCAGCCCCATCCCCAGCGCGGAGCGCAGGCTGTCACCCCATTCGGGATTGTGGAGTCCCCAGAAAATTCCGCCGGCGCAGAGCGCACCTAGCACCAGCGGCAGCGCCAGGCTGGTGGGATGCTCGCTGCGCGACAGCTCGCGCACCGCCTCGAGCCGCGTCAGCGCGCCGGTCAGCAGGTAGCCCAGCGTGCCGCCGTAGCCCAGCATCAGCAGCAGGTCGACCGAGATATTCCGCAACAGCATGAACGCAGTGAGCAGCGCCAGCAGCGCCATGAAGTGCAGCTTGGTCTTGCGCGAGAGCAGGATTGCTACCAGCTCGGTGCGCCCGATGCGGTC
>JASMLC010000033.1 GCA_030748895.1 Candidatus Poseidoniia archaeon | reverse complement strand
GGCAAGCTCTTTGACAAGCCTATCCGATGACCTGGCAGCTAGAGTGGAGACATCCAGCCCCGGGGTGGTGCGGGTAGAGGCCAGACGGCGGCTGCACGCTAGCGGTGTTATTTGGTCGTCCGAGGGTATTATCGTCACGGCACGGGAAGCTGACTGGCAGGCGCTGCCAGAATCTTTCCAGGCGTTATTCGACCGCCTCACGGTGCCTCTTTTCACGAATGAGGAGATGGCCCCCCTCTGTCGCAGCATGCTCGGCTTCTCCGGACTGGGCCATGACAAGACGGCCGTGAAACTGCTGGTCGATTTTGCCGAGGGCTCTCCAATCTATGTCTGGTCGCTCATCCGGGAGCTAATGCACTCCGGTATCCGGACGCTATCGAAGACATACATTCGGGAGCATGCCACCAAGGGCATGGCCAACTACGTCTCAATGCTACTCCAGCGCCTGCTGAAGGACGGAAAGGAGTTCCGTCCAGGTGGCCTGCATTCACTTACCTGTATGGTATTCCTGACGGAATATCTGGATGAGCGGCAGTGCCACGACCTGTATTTCAGGACCGCTGCAGAAGTACTTGCTGAACACACCGAGGAAGAATTCAACGATTCCCTCCACATGGTCACGTTCAACCATGTCATGGCCTATCTTTCGGGCGAAGGGGCAGTGGTTCGTTTCCCACACGATACTTGGGTTGATGTACTGAGAGGCGCAGGCAGCCTGAATCCGTTCCGAGCCGAAATTCAGACCATCCACAGTGCTTTCGAAGATACAGGGGTCTTCAAGGAAATAATGAGAGAAACTGTCGTGGAGACATGGACCATTCTGGCTGCACGCTACCGCCGGAATCAGGCCCGGAACCGCGACTCATTTCTCGCACTGGCCGATACCCTGCTGCGCAATTTCACCCTCGGGGACCTCCAGAAGCTAGAAGTGGACATTGACCTGATGCGGGAGGTGGCGTCTGCCCACTCCCATCTGCCGCTGGCGGCGATGCTAGTCTCCAAGCTTCAGGCCGCGCAACCATCGCAGGTCACGAACGTAATCAATATTCAGGACTCGGTTATATCACGCTCCAATGTAGTAGGTTGATACCGAGTTATACCCTAATTCAGGCAGCAACACGTGCCACGCGGTGTCAATGGGCGCCGTATTGAGTATT
>JASMLC010000032.1 GCA_030748895.1 Candidatus Poseidoniia archaeon | reverse complement strand
AGGTAGCCGTCCCGGTGGTTCACGGCACAACCACAGGGCACGTAGGCGGTGCCGCCGGTCAGTGCGCCGTCGGCATAGAACTTCACGCCTCCCAGGCGCAGTCGGTCGTCGCCCAGGTGCGAGGACAGGCCCAGCGCAGCCAGGTGGCCAACCCCTTCCAGCCCGCCAACCATGATGAACAGCCCGGCGAAGAAGAGCAGCGCCGGCCATTCGACCCGCTCGACCACCTCGGGCAGGTCGGGCAGCGAGAGCCCAATCGCCAGCCCGGCACCGCCGAGCGCGATGGCCGAAATCTCCAGCTCCAGGTGAATCAGCTCATGCACTGAGAACGTCACAATCGTGAGTGACAGTGCCGCCAGCGTGCGGTTCATCATCGGCCGGTCGCGCACGACGGCCCACTCATCCTCCGCCAGCAGCTCCTCCACGTGCTCGGGCCGCGTCTCAATCCAGTCGCGGTAGTAGTAGCGCATGTACCCCATCGTCGCAATCCACGCTATCACCGTCAGTGGTGTCAGGTGCTCGATGAAGCTGTTGAACGTAAACCCGGTCGAGGCGGCAATCATGACGTTGGGCGGGTCGCCGACCAGCGTCGCGACGCCGCCAGTATCGGAGAGGATGGCCTCGGCAATCAGCGGCGGGATGGCGCTGATTTTCAGCTTGTCACAAATCTTGATGGTAATCGGCGCAATCAGGATAATCGCGGTCACGTTGTCGATAACCACCGATATCAGCGTCGTGAAGGTTCCCAGCCAGACCACCAGCATCCACGGGTCGCCCTTCGAGAGCTTGGTCGCCTTGATGGCGACAAACTCGAAGAAACCGCTGATTTCGAGCATCGCCGCGAAAATCATCATCCCCAGCAGCAGGCCAATTACGTTGAACTCGATGGCGGCGAACAGGTTCCCTTCGCACTCGCCGTGGGTACACCAGTCGAGCGTGCCGGTCAGCTTGCCCACCAGCAGCATCGCCACTGCCCCCATCCAGGCGGCGGTAGTGCGGTGCACGAACTCGCCCAGGATGAGCACGAAGGCGACTATGAAAATCAGCAGTATCAGCGCCGCGGCCAGCGTCATCATCGTGCCGATTAAGGTGGTTGATAAAAGCCTAGGCCAGCCGCGCGTCGAGCGGTGTTTCCCAAGCTGCTCGCAGTGCTGCCGGTGCGAGCGTCAGCAGCGTTTCGTC
>JASMLC010000031.1 GCA_030748895.1 Candidatus Poseidoniia archaeon | reverse complement strand
CCCTGGCTGAAGTCCAGCGATGTGCCGTCAATCACGCCTTCAACAACCCAGCCGGTATTGGCGGATTTTTTTTCGTAAGCAACTATATCCAGCATATAGATAAGCATTATATATCACCCGCTAAATGAGCAAGTATGCCAACCGTCGCAACGACCCCGGAACCGCCTGCTATCCCAACAGTGGATACCCTCAGAAAAATGTCGGTCATTGAACTTCGGAAACTATGCGTATTTAACCGTCTTCCGGTCTATGGCCATAAGGCAGATATTGTAAACCGCCTCGCCACACCAAAAAGCGAATGGGTCCTGAGCCGCGACACGCACCGCCCGAAGGATGCGGGGTTATTTGACTTTCAGGATACCCACGATGGCCACCGTTTCTATCCCGCTGCGCCGCAGCGGTTGGCTGTTATGGAAGAGTTCATAGAACACAAGAAAGCTCAGGAAATAACTGATGACCGCGTCAGAAACATCATCCTGCAACTGCGGTCTTTTGAGGGGTTTCTCTGCATGAAATATCCAGCAGAGTTCACCTATGCTGAGCTGACGCTGCTGGACTGCACCCGGTATAAGAATTGGTTGAAGGAGCGCGGGCTGAAACCACGCACCCGGAAGGTTATGGCCATCACTGCCCGCGACTTCCTGCGATTCGCTATTGAGGGGCGGCTGACGGGTCCACACCCCGACATTTCGGACCCGTTCAAAACCCCAAACGACCGCAAGGACAGGCAGTCTGATAATGTTCGCGAAATCACCTTCGAGGAGTACGTCAGCATCCGCAAGGGGTTGCGCCGGGTTCGCGACACCGTCATCCTGTCGGTGCTGTATGATTCCGGCTGCCGCCTTGGAGAGGTTCTCGGCCTGCGGGTGCGGGACTTCAAGTCGGATGAATACGGGACTTTCATAGCCGTTGATGGCAAGACCGGCGAGAGAGATGTCCAGCTCGTCGAGAGTGTCCACGACCTGCGGTCCTGGATTAACGCATTCACGGGGCGCGACAATTCGGAAAATTACCTGTTCGGGAGCGCCAGTTTCGGCTATTCCCGCCCGATGCCGGCTTCGTCGTTTTACAACGGTTTCCATAACGCGCTGGAAGCAGCAGGGTTGAAAGGTGAAATTACTGCCCACACCTTCCGCCATAACCGCGCTCTGCAATTCGCCAAGGCTGCTGTCCAGGAGGAGGTGATGCGGGGACACTTCGGTTGGGAAAAGGGGTCCGATATGC
>JASMLC010000030.1 GCA_030748895.1 Candidatus Poseidoniia archaeon | reverse complement strand
TGGCAGGTATTCCCGGAGCCCTCGGTCCCGGAGTTATGGCCCAACGCCAAGAACAGCCAGAGCTATCCCTGGGACCACGCCAAGGCCGAAATCGTGGAACGGTACAAGGACATCACCCGGCTCTGGCAGGTCGGTTTCAAGGAAAGGCAGCTGGCGCATGAACAGTCAATCTATACTTGGGATGATGCGACTCTGACACCCGAGATTATGGGAATCACAGGTGAAAAGAAAGCTCTTACTCTTAAGAAAATTATCGAGGTCAACCGGGAATCTAATACTGATTTTGTCCTTCCTCCAATTATAGATAACAATCGAGGTGGGTGGCAGCAGAAGTCAGCGCTGGAATTCTTCGTCGATTTCGAGACCGTTAACACCATCGACGATGACTTCTCGACCTTTCCGCAGCCCGGAGGCGAGGAACTGATCTTCATGGTCGGCTGCGGCTATGAATCACCAGACGGGGACTGGGATTTCAAGGTCTTCACCGCTGACGAGCTGAGCGTCAGCGAGGAGACCCGAATCATCGAAGAGTGGTTCCAGCACATGCGGGAAGTGAGCGACCGCGTCCTAAACGAACGGAGTGCCCTCCCCAAAATATTCCACTGGTCATACGCAGAATTGAACTTCATGAAATCTGCCCAGAGGAACAGGGAGGAAGCTGCTGGTGGCGCCACACTTCCAGAGTGGCCGGAGCTGCCGTGGTTCGACTTCCTCAAGGTGATGAGGGCAGAACCAGTCGTGGTCAAGGGCGCCTTTGGTTTCGGGCTAAAGGCGATTGCCAAGAATCTCTACAAACATGGACTGATTGATACATCCTGGGAGGATGGACCTGTTGACGGACTGGGCGCCATGGTCGGGGCATGGTACTGTAATCGACAAGTGGCCGAGACCGGGCAGTCTATGCGAGATATGGACTACATGCAGGAAATCGAGGCGTACAACGAGGTGGACTGCAAGGTGATGTGGGAGCTGGTGAATTATTTGAGGGAAAATCACACTTAATTTCTCCTCACCGACAAAACTAAAGACACCTAGACTCTGGGTGGAGTCTACATCCCACTGAGTGGGTCAATCAGCTATTCCGATAGGGAGGTTCAGGTTTCATTGATTCATGAAAGGCTCGCAGGAGCCGCTCGGGAACGACCAATGAGCTCCGACCCGGTAGCGAGCCCTTATCTCTGCCTTCCGCAAATACCTATCGGCAATCATAATTAGTGATAATCATTACTGTTAAGCATTACCGTTTCACGACGATACAAGCAGGAAATTAACCAGTGCAAACGGCCAATAATAGCTTAATTAGCGGTGCAGGGTCGCGCGGCGTGATGAAGTCGCACTCGATTACCGGCGCGCTCGGCGCGACGGGGT
>JASMLC010000029.1 GCA_030748895.1 Candidatus Poseidoniia archaeon | reverse complement strand
TGTTGCGTCGTGACCCGGTAAGCATCGGTTCGGTCAGGGCACCGTGCACCCACGGGGTCGACATCAGCGCAGAGGGTGGGTGCTATCCCACCAAGCCACGGCCCCCCTGTGGAGGAGGGCAGCGGCCGCCGCTCAGCTACGCCGGGTCGCTGCGAGTGACAGCAGAGTGGTTGTTCCACCGGTCCCTCTCAGCACACCCCCAATGGTGAGGAAACATATAAACTGTCGGTCGGGTCGGAAGTGGGTTTCACGACGATAGGGGTTAAAATCGGGGTTTTGAGATATTTCCGTTTTCACTCATTTTCCGCCCTCGACCACCGCGACTTCCTCCGCGCTCAACCCGTAGAGCCGGTAGACCACCTGGTCAATCAGCGCGTCCGTCGCCCCGATGCGCGCCAGCACCGGCGCGATACGAGCGAAACCACTCAAATAGAAATAGGCGACCGCCACCGATAGCTCATCGCAGCTGGGCAGGATTTCGCCCAGTTTGTCCCTGAGCGTAACCGACTCGTTATCGATGACGTGGGAATTTCGTATGGGAGGCACGGCGGTGAAATTGCCGGAGCGTATAACCTTCTCCCTACGCAGACCTGCTCACGAGGCTGTCCTGTATATTTCCCGCAGCCCCATCCAGGTTCAGTGTTGAACGGCTAATCACCGAATCCTGTATGTTGATTATCCGGTGAACTTGAATCGGCTTCGCAGCCTGAATCCGCGAGAGAATGCGGGCCGCAATCGGCAGGTCGGCATTAATCGAAGCAACCTCCCGAATCATCTCGACATCAACATTTACCTCCTCCAGTTCGGACATTATGAAATTGTGTGTAAGGATATCTGCCAGCGACAGGAACGAATCCTTCTCACGGACGCTATTGCGTTCATACCTGCGAGCAATCTTGCTCCAGGCATCACCCACAGCGCTCTTCTTGAAATCCTCGAATTTCTCTTCGGCGAACTTGAGCTTGATTGACTGGATATCGGCTCGCAGCGGATTCATGCGGCCAGTTCCCTGTAGGACGTCCGCCCAGGTATCATGCGGGAACCTGACGATAGAGCCTTCTCCTGAGAGGTAGACAATGGTCTGGTTGAAAGTGGCAGTATGCTGGATATCGTCGAATGTTGCCTCGAAGTCCATCTCGATTTCGTCCGCGAACGACCGGTAGAGCAATTCGTGACACTTTTTGTCTTTCATGTATTCTGACAAGAATATCATGCATGCCAGGGAGTGGAGCCCGCCGCGCTTGTACTCTGCTCCCTTTTTCAACAGCTTCTGGAGGATGAGCAGGACATAGTTCTCCATCCCTTTCCGGGAATTGTCTCTTACGTAATTCTTAGTCAGGATAGTGATGCCATTGTAATGCATCTCCTTAATCATCAACCAGATAAAGATCGGACTGCCCTGGGCATAATCGGTCAACTGGCTCGTAGCACTGGTATCGTAACGAATGTTGGCGATATCCAGCATCCTGTGGCAGAGGGCAGTGACATTCTCTTCAGAGAACAGCGGGACTGTGAGTCGCTTGAACATATGCTGGAACTGTTCCGGAAGTTTCTGCCAGTCGGCTTCCCGTGCGGTAACTAGCACTCCTTTGGCTCCGCTCTCCATCAGGCTCTGTACCATCTCCTGGTTTTCCGGAATGTCGTCGTAGAATAGCCTGATTCCATATTTCAGGTGGCGATTAGAGACGCCGGCAGTGGTCAGGATCCCCATCGGAATCTTCTCCATGAATGAATCAAAAACCTCGAAGAGGAGCGTGGTCTTG
>JASMLC010000028.1 GCA_030748895.1 Candidatus Poseidoniia archaeon | reverse complement strand
CTCTGGGATGGGGACGAGCTTGACCCATGGAACATCCAGCTCGACCCGGTTGACAACAGCCGCAACTACGATTCGTGGCCCAACTCGACCGACTCGGACGGCGATGGTGTCGGCGACTACGCCGAGGTGTTGCCATCCAACGACACCTACGGCTCGCGCACCGACCCCTTGCGTGCCGACACCGACTCGGACAACCTCGACGACGCGTTCGAGTTGAGCTACTACTGGAACGTTACCGGCGACAACAATACCGCCCGGCTCTGGTACGACGAGGAGGGCTGGGAGACTTCCGACCCGACCGACCCCAATACTGACGGGGATGAGTGGGATGATGGCGAGGACGATAATCCGGTCGCGGTCGAGTCAGACGAAGAGGACCCCGGTTGGGGCTTCGCACCTCCCGCGCGAGGAGTGCAAGTCAGGCCGGACAGCGTCAACAAGACCGAACTTTTCGTCTGGAACGGGCGGCTGTTCAACACCACCACCGGAGCTGGCTACAGCAACATCATGGTCAGTGGCTACCTCAACCGCACGGTCAACACCACCGGCTCGATTATCGGGCAGAACCTGACCGACCCCGACGGCTACTTCAGTGTCTATTGCATCGTGCCGGCCGACTACGTTGCGGGCGACTGGGTCATCCGTTTCCATGTTCCGCGAACGCCCATCAACACCACTACCATCCTGAAGGAGAGCTACTCGCCGGCGTTCCCGCTGGCGGTGCATGGCTACAGCAACCTGACGATTACCGTGCCGCCCACTTCGCCACTGAACGGGACGACGGTCGTGACCGGGCTGCTGCGCGAGCAGGGTAACCTGCCCATGGCTGGCGCGGTCGTCAACCTGAGCTGGCAGGGGCTGCTGCTCAACGCCACTACCGGCAGCGACGGCAGTTTCGCCTTCACGATTGTCCTGCCAGAGACGCCGGGGAACTATTCGCTCAGCGCAAGCTGGAACGGCACCCCGTTTGTATCGAGTGCGGGAGCGAGCGGCTGGACCGACGTGATTGACGGCAACGTCAACCTGACGGTCGCGTTGCCGGGAGTCCTGCTCAGCAATGCCAGCTATCTCGTGACGGGCATGTTGCAAGGCAACGAAAGCGTCCCGCCGAGCGGGACGCTAATGCTGGCGCTCGGCGGCCAGCCGTTCGCGACGCTACCGGTTTCCGGCAATGGCAACTGGCAGGCGCTGCTCGAGGTGGCGGACAACGCCACGCCGGGCAACACTTCGCTCACCGTGACCTACTCAGGCGATAGTTACCATCCGGCGGCGGTACTGAGCGAGCCGGTAATGATTCGCGGCTGGAGCGCGCTCACGCTCGAGTCGCTCAGCGCCAGCCGCGACAGCGGGGTGACCTTGCGGGGCAACCTGACCGACAACCGTGGATTCCCCGTCGAGGGCGCCGAGGTGGCGCTGCAATGGGACCTGCGCTGGAGCGGGACTACGGTCACGGACTCAAACGGCCAGTATTCACTGCTGCTCGACCTCAGCGAGGCCGCCAACGGCCCCCATATCGCGAAAGCGTTCTTCAACACCACGCTGGCGCTGAACGGTAGCTATGCGGTGGCGGAAATCCTGGTCGAGACCGACACCTTCCTGCTCTTCGAGGGGTGCGCGCAGAACGGCACCGGCTGGGAGTGTAGCGCCGTGCGCGGGCAGAACTTCACGCTGGCGGGGCGCCTCGTCGATGACCGCGGCGATGGGCTGGCGTTCGCCGAGCTGGAGGTGCTGTGGGACGAGGCGTCGCTGCCGGTAATCTACGCTGACGCCGACGGCAACTTCTCACTCGAGATGCCGATTGCCGCCGAAACGGCGCAGCCGTTCGACGTGCTGGTAACGCATCCGCAGCG
>JASMLC010000027.1 GCA_030748895.1 Candidatus Poseidoniia archaeon | reverse complement strand
CTTAAAGAGAGGGTCGTCGACGAATACTACGACCCGCTGCGCTGGCTCTGGCGGAACACCGTCGGCAAGGTCTTCGAGGCCTAAAGGTCAGCGACGTCTCCAGAATGCGGCACTAAGCAGGGCTGCTGAAGCCGCAATCAAGCCTGATGCTGGGATCAGTCCTCCATCTTCCCTGACAGAGGATGGGACTTCTATTGACTCACTCATGCTGTTAGTATCCTCATTGCTCTCGCGTACGTCCTCGCTGGAATCCAGAGTTATTTCCATCTCCAAATCCCCGGTTCTTTGAGGCGTAATGACAAACTGAACCGTGATTTCCTCCCCATAATACATAGAGTCTAAGAAATAGAGTTGTGTTTCAAAACCACTACCTCCCAGAGTCAACTGTATCTCCTCTACAAATTTTCCATCAAGGTCTACATTACCCCCCTCATTAACTACCTTGATTTCAACTATGACTGGGGCACCAACCTTGATATTCGTCTCATTCAATATTCTGAAGGAACCGGGGACTATGCGTAGTTCAGGTTCCGGAACCGTGAGTGTTATTGGCTCGGATGTCTTCACGACAAGGCCAGACTGGTTGAAAAACACAGCAATCTCCAAAGAATAGATACCAGGTATCAATCCCTGGTCTGGTACAATCGTCATATGGCCTTCAACTAACAAATCATCGATTTCCAACCCATCATAGGTGCCGTTAATCCGGCCTGAAGCTGGAACAAATTTTACATATTCAGCAGGGAGGTCCCCCCCAATCACCTCTAGCTCAAAATCGTCTGACAGTGCTCCAGAAGATTTCAACTGGTATGCGAAATCTGTACTCAGCTCCTGATAAATCAGGTCGCTGCCTCGCGTAGATATGCTATCTATATCCAACAGGAACTGATACGCCTTTACGGAATCTACCCTGAGTATCAACGGCGTATCATCTGGTAGCATCGTGCTATTCCTGCTCGCCGCCACTGGAGGTCCTTCATGTGCAAATATCCAGACAAACTTGGTGTCGCCAGACGAATTTACGGGGGCATTTACGTACAGGTTAAATCGCAGAGTTTCCCCCGACACTATCGTGAAAAGGGTGCCCTCATTAATCGGTTCATTATATTCGTCACTCCACAGAACCATCCAGTTTTCTGCGGAACCAGTAAAATTATAGCCAAGTTCAATGGTCCGTTTGTATTCCGAATCCCTGTTGGTAAAGCTTATCACAAAGCCAACTGATTTGCCTTCGGGTACCTCCTTTTGCAATTCATCAGACTCGACAATGACCTGGGACCCCATAATTGAGTCGCCTCCCGGACTACCGAGCAAAGCCAGAATCAGGAAGACGGGGACTGCAAGAATAGTTACTCCCATCCAGTACCACTGCTTCCTAGCTTCAATCATCATGCTCCTCAAGGGCCCTTCGTCGCCTGTAGTTCCAGCCCACGATGAATATCACGGAAGCAATCGGCAGCAGCAGCGTCGCGAACTCGGGAATCGCGGTGGAGAGCGCGACGAAGGCGTTATCGGCACCCGCGTCGCCGTGCTCCTCGCTCCAGCTGGGGGAGTCGCCAATAGTGGCGCGGTCGACCCGCCCGTCGGCGCGCAGCGCGAACAGGTAGGTGCTGGTGATGCCGAGGCCGACCCACGACGCGGAGCCGCTGGTGGCCGAAGCCCAGCTGCTCCAGCTGGTTGAACTGCCGCTGCTGGAGCGGTAGACCACGCGCTCGTTGCTCATAGCGTAGACGTGCATTTCGTCGTTGAAGGAGGCGAGCGCGACCCAGCCGAGGCCGGAGCCGACATCGCCCTTGCTGCCCCACACCCCGGAGGAGCTGGTGGCGTAGCGCACGACGCCGTCGTTCCGCAGCGCGTAGACGTAGCCGTCGGTCGCCGTCAGTGAGACGAAACCAGTGCCGGAGCCGGCATCGCCGTAGCTGCTCCACGACGCCGAGCCGCTGGTGCTTGAGCGCACCACCTGCCCGTCC
>JASMLC010000026.1 GCA_030748895.1 Candidatus Poseidoniia archaeon | reverse complement strand
GCGCCGAGCTGGCGTGCCCCCTCACGACCGGCATCTTCCTCAAGCTCGTCGCCGAAACCTCCGAGGAGGACCGCGCCGCAGCCGCGGCGAGCGGCAGCGGCGCGGCCGACAGCAGCGCGCACCAGCCGGCGCCGTACTGGCGGCTGCTGAAAGACGGCGGCGCGCTGAACCCGAAGTTCCCCGGCGGTGCCGCGCAGCACGCCAGCCGGCTGGCCGACGAGGGGCACGGCATCGCCGCGAACCGCAAGGGGGAGCCGGCGCGGGTCGAGGGCTGGGAAGCGCGGCAGTTCCTGTTCGATTGAGCAGATGGACTAGAAGTCTATGAAGTCGCTGAGCGACAGCTGTCCCCGCTTCTGCGGAGCAACAGACGCCAGCTGCTCCAGATTTTCTCGCAGACGTTCCAGCCGCTGGCCCACCAGCAGCTTGGCGAACTGCATCAGCAACCCGGCGAAGTCACCAACATTGCCCTTGCGCAGCGCCGCAAGGTATGATCCCCGCTCCCGACCGAGGAAGAGCAACCGGGGATACCTGTGGCATCGCAACATCCAGTTCAGGATTTCGCGACCCACACGGCCATTGCCGTCTGTGAAGGGATGCACCATTTCGAAGCGGTAATGGAACAGCACCGCCTGCTCGAAGGGATTAAAACCGGCGTCAAGCCGGGCGTAATACTCCTCAATAGCCTCCTGCAGCTCGGCCTCAATCACCGGCGCGGGCGTGAGCCGGATATCGGCACTGACAATGCCGATTGTGTCAAGGCGCCGGAAATTCCCGGCTGAGTCGAAATCAATATTGTCCATTACCAGCCGGTGCAGGGCGCGGATGAAGTCCAGGCTGGCGCGTCCGCGGTACTTGTTGCGGTAACTTGCCACCTTACGAAAGTTCTGCACCTCATTGACCTCGCGCAGCGAATGGCCTTCGGGCGCAATACCGTACCGCAGCAGGTCGCTGGTCTCGCCCAGCGTCAGCGTGTTACCCTCGATGGCGGTGGTACCCTGGACGTAGCTAGCCTCGAACTCGCGCTCGTAGACCGCCGCCTCGGTCTCACCCATCAGCTCGCCGACCGACTGGAACAGGTAGCGCACTTGCTCGACTTGCAGGTGCTGCTCCCCATCCAGATGCTCGCTCCGCAGGGCTCCAGCGCTCAGCTCCCCCTTCTTGAGCGCGGTGCGCAGCTCCATCTCGGCCGCGTGCTCACGCCGGCAGTGCTCGACCTGCTCGCGCGTCAGTGGCTTGGTACCGAGGTACTTACGCACCTTGCGCCGCAGGCCGCGGACGCCGACATCACGCACCAGATAGTACTGCGGCTTCCCCTGCTTGGGATAGTTTACTTCGACACGGTAAGGGCGGCGGGCCATACCTGGCCTGCGACATGGCGTATATTATCCTTATGGGTGCGAAATATACGCCATGTTGGTGAGCGCCATCCGGTCCGCTTTTACCGGCCGGGCAGTATGCGGGTTTTCCCCTGTGCGAGAGTCACGGGGACAGGAGAAACAGATGAAAGAATTCCAGAAAGGTGAGATGACTAACAGCAACGGCTGGACGCTCGAGTGGGGCAGTGCCTACATCCAGGTCCGGGACGAGAATGGCGATTTCGTGGCGGGCTGGGACCCGGGCAAGATGAATTATATTGCGCTGGCGGAAGATTGATGTGGCCAAACAAAGCTTTTTAGGCCAAAACATGATTTCGTGCCATGGGCAATCCACTTGAAGAAATTGTAAGAAGCAAACTTCCCGAATTTTATAAGATGTGTAAAGATGATGGTACAGACACGGTAATACTCCACCATGTCGCCTTCAGTGAGGAGGAAGTTTGCCTTTTGGGCACCGCTGTGAAATACGCTACGGAATATACTGGAAAGAATGTGCATGTTATTTGTGATCAATAGATATGAATCCGATATCCAGAAGATTGATGATAGAGCCCGACAGGAAGAACAAGAGGTATGACGAGGTGTAATGCGTCTTTACTCTGGAACTGTTAACGAATTCCTTACCGATAC
>JASMLC010000025.1 GCA_030748895.1 Candidatus Poseidoniia archaeon | reverse complement strand
ATAAAACTACAAACTATCCCAAAAAGACTAAATTACGATATCATTATTATCTAACACGTTCAGTAATCTGGATTGAATTGTCAATGCCGATACCGATGATGATAGTGCCGACCATAGCGGTGAAGATGTTCAGGTTTGTGCCACCGGTATGAACCGTAGCAGGATACCACAGGACTACAATTAAGATGGGGAGGAAGGTGATGAAGCCGAAGCGCAATGAACGGAAAATCAAGATCATCGTCACCAGCACCAGCACCAGGCTCAGGCCGATGGTTTTGTACTGTGTATTCTGTATACCTTCGTTAATGGCAATAGTCACCGGCGGGCCTCCAGTGAGTTGCGACATCTCCGCGTCTAGATTACGCAGGTAAACAGCGTCGTAGTGAGCAGCGATATTGTCAGTGCGTTCGACCAGCAGCGCTGTATCGTCTATGTTTACGTATGGCATGCTGATATAGACGAGCGCCTTGTTGTAGTCGTCTGTTAGCAGCATCGCGCGCATTTCTCCCGTGAACGAGTCGTAGAAGACGTCTATCATATCCTGCCGGAATTCAGCGCGGGTGTATGGCCCTAAATCCATCCAGGAGAGGTTATTCTCATCAAAGAAGGGATGGTGCAGGAATTCCCAGAAGCTGCCGTCGAACACTAACAGCGGCTCACCTCCTGCTTGAGACACTTCCAGCGTGATATGTGCTGACTTGAAGAAATCTACGATTGAAAACGCTGAGACATTGATGGTTTCGCCCGAGTTGCGGTTAGTGACCGAAAGGTTGTTCAACTCGACAGTAGTCCAGTTCATCACGTCCAGTACGTCTAAGTCCTTGGTCGCTGGTTTGTCTCGGTAGGGCGCCCCTGCCACCAGCAGGATGCCCGTCTGCCCTGCCTCGAACTTCTCGGAATATTCAGCCAGTTTCCTGATGGAGGCGACGTCTTCAGGGGCTGATTCATCGCCTCGGATATCCTGATCCATTACCGAGAGACGCACTAGCGAGTACCCTGTTACTAGCATTACTACCAGCAGGATTACCCGCCACTGCTGTGACGAGACGCGCGCGATTCCAGTCCATGCCTTCGGATAGTACCGGGTGTAGTTGGTGAGTTTCATGATGGCTGGAGTCATGCTTACTGTCAGTACGAACGCACAGCCGACACCGATAATCATCGTCAGCCCTACGGTACGCATTGGCGCAATCGGCGAGATGAACAGCGCTGAGAAGCCAATAGTATCCGTGATGGCGCAGAGTAGCGT
This sequence comes from Candidatus Poseidoniia archaeon, assembly GCA_030748895.1. Classification (NCBI taxonomy): domain Archaea; kingdom Methanobacteriati; phylum Thermoplasmatota; class Candidatus Poseidoniia; species Candidatus Poseidoniia archaeon. The sequence goes on along the minus strand of JASMLC010000025.1, from coordinate 900 downwards.
CGCTTTACCGGTAGTCAGCATGGCGTTGTGAGTTGCCTTGCGATGCGGCAGTCCCGTCTCGCGGAACTCGACGATACGGTTAGCGACATGCAGCCCGTAATCGACGCCAATTCCAATAAGGATTGGTCCGGCGGCGACAATCATTGGTGTCAGCACTACGCCTGAGAGCCGTACCAATCCCAGCGTCCAGATAAGGGCACAGAAAATCGGAACGAGCACCACTGGAACCACGAAGATATTGCGGTGGAACCAGAGCATTATCCCCAGTACGATAACAAGCGAAATTGGTAGCATCGCCAACAAGTCTTCGTAGAGCCGCGCTGTCACCTCGTGCAGCACCACTACCAACCCAGTCTGCGTCATCTCGGTGCGCGCTGGGCTCTGTCGTGAGTCAATGGCTTGCTGAATACGTTCGATAATTTCCGCCTGTCTCGCATCATTGTTGCCCTCCGAGTACTTCAGCGCAAACATGATGTAAGCCGTGTCAAGAATTCCATCATCGTTGGTGTCGATAGCAAAATTCTGTAGCGCGCCAGAAGTCTGCTCGTAAATTTGGTCGACCCGATCCTGATCACTGGGTATTGCGTAACGTCCCGTCTCGTTCACCTGTTCATCATCGTATTCTTCGATCGAAAGACCACCAAATGCCTTCCCTTCCGTAGCTTCGATAAAACGACTGTTGGTCGAGTTGAACTCCTTGATGAGCGTTGAGATGCTGAGCGTGAAGATGATGTCATCATATTCTCCGCGGTCGGGGCCCTGATATCCCTGTTGTTCCATTGACTGGCCGTGCGGGTCGATTTCCCGCTCGAGCCATGCAATTTCCTTGAGCGTCGGGACGTAGGTGATATTGTGTATTACGCGGTCGTTGAACCGCTCCGGGTCGTTCGCGTTGCGGGT
>JASMLC010000024.1 GCA_030748895.1 Candidatus Poseidoniia archaeon | reverse complement strand
CGAGCCTTCTCCGACCGGGTGCGGATGCGCTTGCGGTAGGCGTTCCACGCCTCCACGTCATCGGGCGCTTCTTCCATCATCGGGCACCCTCCGCGGTTCCGCGCCGCCTCCAGCGCGGTCCCGACGGCGTGTCACGCACCGCGATACCGGCTTCCTCGAGGGCGGTGCTGATGTGCTCGAACGCTTCCACGTCCTTCCGTTCGCGTGCGTCCTGCAGCTGGCGCACTCCGTCCTCCACCTCATTGTCTCGCGGCTGCCAGAGCGCCCGGTTGCCCGCATCGTAGATTGTTCCGCCCGTCACGCCGTCGTAGACTTCCCGCAGTCGCCTGAGCGACAGCCAGCGCGCCAGCGCTTCCGGCGAGTCCATGATCACCGTCTGCGTGCAGCCGGCGCGCCTGGTTCCTTCCTTGAGGACGAAGTCGCCCTCCAGGGTGACCAGCAGGCAGGACCAGCCCTCGTCCAGGGTGCCGATTATCCCCGCTTGCCAGTGGCAGAGTTCGATCCCCTCGTATCCCAAGAATTCCAGCCTGCGTTCCAGCATTTCCAGGGCCTGCTCTGCGGTTGGGCCGTCCTCGGGCGGGTCATCGAAGAGCGAGCGGGACCACTTGAACAGTTCATAGGCGATATCCTGTTTTGTCATGCCCCCGTTCGCCTTGCGAATTCCAATCCGCAAACCTTCGGCAACGACCCTGCAGGGCATGCCCTCCACGAGCTTCCGGAGGCTCAGCGCCAGCATGACGGAAAGCATGACGATCCTGTGACCGAACACCATTCAGCCTGCCTCCCCGGTAGCGAGCGCCTGCAGCTTCTCGATGTCCTCTGCCGTGTACTCGAAGGGGTGGAACGACAGCGTCTCGGGCGCGTTGATAACGTGCGTCTCGCCGGTCTCCAGGATGGACTGCCGGATTTCCTCCAGCGGGATGCGGGCGCAGGTCCCCAGTCGTTCCAGCGCCTGTGGCAGGTACTCATCCCAGTACTTGGGATGCGGCCGGTCGTGGCTGAGCAGCCGCTGCGCCAGCCTGATGCCGCGACCGTGGACGCGCAGGGCGTATGGCATGAAGTCATGCTCGGCCAGCTCGTCCACCAGCGCCCCCAGCGGCGGTGACTTGTGGATGCGGTATTCGGGTCTCCAATGCTTCTTCAGCGCCGCCAGCACCCCGCCGGGCGCCTGCTGCCGGAAGATGCTCCGGGCCCTCGCGCGCACCTCACGCTCATTGGACCACATCATCGTGTCCATCACCCCCGCCAGCAGCGAGTCGTCCTTGGTACCCCTCACCGCCTCCAGCGCGCGCAGCTGCCGGGCAGGAGTCTCTGACCGCAACGCCACCAGCAGCTCGCCTTCGCCCGGCAGCTCGTGCGCCATTGGTTCGCCGCGCACCACCAGCTCCTCGCCCGCCAGCAGTGGTGTCAGCCCGTCTGACATCAGCGGCGGCAGCCAGGCATGGTTCTGGGAGTAACCGGGACGGCCGTTGAGGGGAATTCCGTCCAGCGCCAGCGTGAAGTCGACCAGGTCCGGCTCATCTTCCATGCGGGCCTCTATTCCGCCCCGCAGCGTTTCCTCCAGCTCCTCCACGGAGTGTCCGTTCCTTGCCGCCTCCGCCAGCCCTTGTTCCCCATACTCCTGCGCAAAGTCACGTGGCGGCTTCAGGACCGCCATCGGCTGACGGTAGTTGTCCTCCGGCCGGAAGATGCCGTAGGGCAGACGGAGCCCGGGATTGCGGTGGCGGATTATCTTCATCTCCCGCACATGGCTGTAGAGGCACCAGTCAACCATGTTGAGCCAGTTCCGGAACAGGCCCCCCGGCGATGCTGCCCGGAAGCGGTCCTGCCCGAACCGCTGCACAAGGTCTGGCGGCAGCCAGTGCATGGCGTAAAGCCGGTAGAACTGCTGCGCCTGTTCCCTCCGCTTCACGAATTCCTCCTCGCTCAGCTGACGCTGGCCATCACGCCATGGCGAGTCGCAGTAATACCACGGCTCGCCCTGCGCGTCGACCCAGCGCAGCGCCGCCCGGAAGGCGCCGTCTCCCGCCGCCCCTGCCAGCAACAGCTGGCCGTCGGCGAGCTCCAGGACCGCGGCCGCGTGCCCGTTGCCCCCGTCCTCGTACGTGCGGGTCCACAGCTGCTTGCCGGTCGCGTCGGTTCGGACCAGCCACCAGCCCCCGGGCGCGGTCGCGCCCGGCGCGCGCGTCGTCCCCAGCAACGCCAGCCCGCCGTCGGCCA
>JASMLC010000023.1 GCA_030748895.1 Candidatus Poseidoniia archaeon | reverse complement strand
GAACTGGGCGTCAAGATACTTCAGGCCGTGCATGTCGAAGTCCTTGAGGCTCGTCATGAATTGCGCCCGGGGCTTATCAGCGCCAGCAGCCTCTGCCACGCCACGCGCCACACTGGTGTCAGCCGCCAGCGCTGGAGCAGCTGCCGCCGCTCCTCGCGCTCCGCCATGACCATCAAATCGTATTCCTGTTCCTGCCGCTCGAGACTCGTGTCAAGGCGGCGCACTCTCCTGCGGAGCGCGTCGTTATCCTTCTCGTACTGGCGGCGGGCGTCGCCCCACTTGTCTCCCAGCTCCGCCTCGTGCTGGCGCTCGCTCGCCAGCTCCTGCTCGAGCGCGTCGCGTTCTGCCGTGACCGTGCGCAGCTCCTGCTCCAGGTCAATCTCCCGCTCAACGACTGTAGGATGTCCCCTGAAACCACCGTGCCCGCCTTCAGTGAGCCCCCGATTGTACTGCTTGACGAATTCCCGGACCTCTTGTGCGGTATGGTTGCGGACAACAATCTCGAACGCTTCCATATCGATTTTGAGGTCCCCCGGCTTCATCCTGTGTCCCAGGAAATTCTTCACGCCACGGAGAAAACCAGGGTCCGAGTTCTGCTTGAAAACGACTACCGGATACTTCACGACCGTGGACATCGATGGGAAAGCCCGTACCGCCTCCAACTTAATCAAGTTTCCTCCGGGCGCTCCATCACGAATATCTGCGCCCATTTCTCCTTACGGATTTCGCTCCATTTGCGGTTGAAGACCGGCAAATGGCTGGCAACCGTCTTGGCGTCGTAACCCGTCGCCTCCATGGCTGCGGCCAGCTGGGTCGGCTCGGCCTGTTCCAGCAGCGCTGACAGCATTTCCGCTTCCAGCGGGTCCAGCGCGAATGATGGCGCGGGCTTGTCCAGCGACCACAACCCTTTGGAGCCGCCAAAAACAAGGCGCCTGATTTCGGTTGTGCGTGGCCTCCCTTCATGCTTTCGTATGAGGGCTTCGACCGCCATCTCCAGGTCGATGTTGTAGTCGTGAACGTACTTGTAGAGTTCACGAGCAATTATCGGCGGCGGCACCGCTTCAACTATATTATCAAAGATATAGTCTATCAGGTGGCGATTGCGCTTGAAAAAGCCAGGATAATCTGGCGGCATCAAGCCCCCCTTGTCAAGTATTCAATACTGGGAAGGTCCTCAATATCCCAACCTGTCACGTATTCTTCGTCAGGGTTCCTCACCTGTACGAATTTGGGCCCGATTTCGAGCGTCCAGCCTTGTTCATTTGCGTAGGTCACTATTCCACTCCTGCTCATCTGTTCCTCCCGTTCTTGAGACAAATCGCTGCTTCCTTCACGGTTCTGCGTTGTACACAATATCGGACTCTGGAGATGTTGTTCAGGGTATATACGCGTTACTTCCGACCCGGAAAAACGCTGATTAACAAAAAACGGAACAGGGGTTAACGAGTTTTTGTGAAAGGTGCGGTGGAAACCATTCGAAACAGCCGTTAGGTCCCACTATCAACCTGTAGATTATTGATAGGACCCAAGAAAATGGACCGCGGACGCTGGAGGGAAAAACAGCTCGTGGCCGGGGGGCGGGAGGACTTTCAGACTTCCTTACGGTGACCTTCAGGGCAGGTCCTTCACATGCGCCTCGAGCACGGTAATCGTATTCCGCTGAAAGGGGAAAACCACAATCCCTGTAGAGTAACTTGGGCCTGGGTTCAGGGTAGACATTCGCAACCAGGTAATCAGTTTGTTGTTGAAGGTTACTTATGCGAGGAATAAGGTCCCACGGCGACGGTTTCATACAAGGCTCGCAGGAGCAGTCCTGATGGTCCGGCGAATCCCGTCCTCTTCGTGGACCGTTCTGACAACACTATTTCTTCCACGGGTGAGTCACGTATCCAGTCAGTTTCCTGCCGGAGATTGTATCTATCCGAGAGATATGCCAGACGCTGATTAGAAGATCCCCGCCAGAGAAGGTTAGTGTCCCTCTCTTCGAGCATGAATGGACCGGCAGAGAGCATGTCGGTCAACCTCAGCAGGTGGCTGACCGCCAGCAAATTCGACCGCTTCAGGGCAGCAAGTTCGTATCCAGTGAAAATGAATACTGAGAGGGGTTGTTCGCGCCCTTTGTTGACTAGCTCGATGACGCGAACAATCGCCCCGGCCTGTTCGAAAGGCTCACCACCGCTGAACGTGATTCCTTCAATATCATCAATTGAATTAATCCATTCGGCCAGTGATTCAGGTGCTATGATGCGCTTTGCCTCGTGTGGGTGGGTAAAGGCATTGTAACAGCCCGGGCAGCCGATGGTACATCCCTGAACCCAGATGAC
>JASMLC010000022.1 GCA_030748895.1 Candidatus Poseidoniia archaeon | reverse complement strand
CGCTTCACGGAACGCTATGGCGGCGACCGCCGCCGCAGTCATCCTGCTGCTGGCCGGCGTCTCGTTCCTGGTGCTCTGGGAAGCCGACGACGCCAGCCGGGTCAGTATCGACGGCTCCCTCGCCGACTGGGAGGGGGTGGATGTTACTGTTGATTCGTTCAGCGACACCAGCAATTCCAACATCAACCTGGTCGGATTTTCAGTTCAGGCTGACGCAGTCTACATGTCATTCCTGACGACGACTGCCGAGCCGATATTCACAACGCAGAGCGGCCATACACTGCGCATCCTCATCGACAGCGATAACGATGCGACGACCGGCTACGCACTGCCGGGCATGGGCGCCGACCACGTCATCGAAATTTACGGGCAGGCGCAGACCGTATGGTCCTCAATGCTCTACACCTTCGACGACAGCCGCGACAGCCATGACTGGAACGGCTTTACCGCGCTCACCAGCCTCAACGCGCGAGCCGCCGGAACCTCGGTTGAGACGCAGGTTCCGCTCTTCGACCTTGGCATGAGCGAGGGCAACGACGCACGCGTCCTGTGGCAGACCAGCGACAGTGCCGGTAACGTGGACTTGGCAGATTCGATAATCTCGCTCAACTCTGGACCCATTTCCGTAGCTGACGCTGCTTCTGCTGCCCAGCAGGCAGCCAACTCGCAGCAGGATGGCCCCGGCCTTGCAATCGACGGCAACTTCAACGACTGGAACGCCATCGCAAAGCTGGCTGACGAGTCATCCGACGTGGAGAACCCCAATGTCGACCTCAGCGAGTACGCGACCGCCCGGCAGGCTGGCGAGACCTACTTTTACCTCAGCGTCGAGGGCGACGTCCTCAGCGGCATTGCCATCCCGGAGGCGGAAGCACGTTCGCGTCCGAGTGGCGACGGCGGTAACGGCGGCGACAGCGTCCCGACGCAGGGTAGCGGCAACCAGCAGAGCGTTCCGCTCCCGGTCGACAGCAGCGTTGACACGGTCCGCGTCTTCATCGACACCGACGGCAACACACTCACCGGCTACCGGCAGTTCGGTATCCCCACAGGTGCGGACTCGATGGTTGAGGTGACTGGCCAGTTCGGTATCATCACCAAGCGCGTCATCCGTGAGTACACCGGCAGCGGCGGCGATGACTGGAGCTGGAGCAGCGGCACGTTAATCGATGCTGCGGCGACCGGAAGCGAGATGGAACTCTCGACTCCGACGCCTATAACCTTCAGTTTCTACCTCCACATCACGGCCTGGAACGATGCTGATGAAGATTCATCCATGGTTGAGGTAGTCGAGTTTGAGGATGGTCAACCGAATTCCAGGACTATTGACACCTCTACCTTCAGCACTGCCGTCGAGCTCGAAGCAGCTGCCGGAGTCTTCAGCATGGCTGTGGGCGACGTTGATAATGACGGAGACGACGACCTGATTGTCGGGACCAACGTAGCGTCGTCAGCGACAACTTCAGTCATCAAGATTTACCAGAATACCAGGGCCTATTCCAGCAGTAACTTTGCTACAAGTGTTACAATCACGCTGGATACCTCTGGTGTAAACGGTGATGTCTGGGACGTTGCTTCGTATGATATCGACGGAGATGGCTATGATGACGTAGTTGCTGTAACTGGTGGTGGAGACCTGATTATCCTCAAAAGCCCGGGCTCGGGTGCCTGGACTGCCAGCAACTGGGAAAGCAGCTCCAGTGATTTTGCGGTAATCCAGTCCAACGCTGGTGGTAAGATCTATTCAGTTGCTATTGGCGATTTGAAGGGAAGTTCCGACAAGGACATCGTTATTGGAATTGATAATTCCGCAGCGACTGAAGTGAAGGCCTATCAGCATCCCGATACTTCGCCTTTCACCAGTGGCTGGAGTAGCATTTTCACAGATAATAGTGGAGCTGATGTTACGGCAGTCGCTATTGGCGACTTCGATGGTGATTCGGATAATGATGTAGTCTATGTTAGCGGTTTGGACCATCGGGTAGAATTTCAGCAGAATGATGGCTCCGGTGGATTTACTTCAGCTGGAATAAAGAACTTCGATGAAACTGGTGGCACCTACACTATTACCAATCTTGTGGCATACGATTTTGACGGTGCAAATGGAGTTGACGTAATCGCATCATCCAATGGTGTAGGGGCTAGCACTGAACTCCAGTGGCTGAAGAATGATGGTAGTGGCGATGATATGAATGGAGATATGACGGTAACTGATATCGCCAGTATCAATGTCAACATGACGGATATGGTCGTCGATGATTTCGATGGAGATGGAGACGGCGATATCGCCGTAGCAGGTACACGCGTCATCTCTCCGTCAGAGATATACGTTGTTGAGAACGAAGGCAGTGACGTGTACGAGACATTTACCGAGACTACGTTGACGGGCAACGTGCAGATTGAAGCCATAGTCCTTATCGACTTGGGTGCCGATGGAAATGTCTGGATGGACCTTGTCTTCGGTCTGGATGATGACACGGCTAA
>JASMLC010000021.1 GCA_030748895.1 Candidatus Poseidoniia archaeon | reverse complement strand
AGTATCCGACGGGCAACGATTTCCACATGGCGTCGCTAATCAACAAAGGCATAACTCTCCACATCGACGACCTTCCCGACGGAGTGAAGGAGGGAACGTATGCCTTCGTAGCACACCGTAATGCAGTAGCCCCCAACTACGAGAACTTTCACTATTACACTCCAGCCATAGTCGCCGGCTTCAGAATCACAGAGATAGAGAAGAAGTTGGAGACGCTATTAACACCATAGGAGACAATATCCATGAATGAAGAACTGAAGAAGATAAGAGAGGAGACTGAAAGCGCGTGCCGCGTCGAGCGGAAGCGTGAAGAGCAGCGGCAAAGCGACCTGAAGGCGTTCTGGGCCAAAGAAGGAAAATTACTGCCCGAGAAGCTGGCCATGTCGAAGGAGATATTCCAGTGGGGCAGCAAACTGCTCGCTAGCGAGGACTACCAGTACATTCGGGGCGTTGCATTATTTTTACCTCGAAATGGGCTGCATGTCTTTGGCGGAAGTTGGGGGGACGGCAACGATGGAGGGTATGGGTGCTCCTCAAGTCTTGCACTATATGATAACGGGACTTTTTACTACAGCAAGCGTGCCAAGTGGGCTCAGCTGGGTGGATTCCCAATCCCCGACCCGGAGACAATGGCGGAATCGCTGGTTTATTGCTATATATCCGAGATCCGCGAAGTTGCAAGCAAGGGGGTTGGCCACACAGTTACTCGCATCATCGAACGTAACCGGTGGTATATTCGAAAAGGAATTGAGCACGCGCAGGAGGTTGAAGGATGAAGGCATCCTTCGACTGCGAGGCATGCGACGGTCACCTGTTCACTCTGACGTATGGCGACGATGGGCGGTTTCTGGTATACGACAACGGCTGGCGCAAGATACGCGTTCCTGGTTATGCCCTGGAAGCGGTCAAGTTTGCCATGGAACAGCGCAACGCGCGCCTGCTCTACGGCATTGACGAGGACTATGTCCAGGGATACTGCACGTCCTGTGACAAGCTGTATTGTGGTAAGCATGGGACTGGATACCCGATCATCGAGGCGGACGGATGGTGCGACGGCTTCGTACGAATCTGCCCGGAAGGGCACCGGAAGGAGGTTTAATGCAGGAATCAATTACGACCAAGAGAGTGACAGTTCGTGAGTACGTCGCTCGCATCCTTATTCTGTTCACGAAGCTGAAACTGAGGATTGCACGAGACTCCGATAATGATTATATAGAGATGTTCGAGAAAGAGGAGAGTGCTGATGAGTATAGTTATAGCGATGAGGTAGTGGCGAAAGAGCTGTTCGTGTGGTCACGCTTCAACTTGTTTTGCCCTCCTGATGAGCTGGAAGAAATGGAAAGTGAGCTGGAAACAGTGAAACAGAGATTGTGTTATCTCGATTACCAAGGAATCGAGCTCTGTCATTGGCAGACCGGTATCATTGGCACACTGGACGAGGGGTGGTCATGCCTCCTGGTGACAATGGAGGGAGACTTTATTCTGATGGAAGGCACAAAACGGTCTGGACAGATGCAGACTGTGGTGATGGAGACTCCCGAGTCCTTGAGGGACTGGCTTACAAGCGAACAGTTACGAGAAGTGCTGACGGGCGTACTTGATGGCAAAGTCTATGATGTTGGAACGCGGGGACTGTGGCTGCCGCGGGATGAGGAAGTGAGTGGTTGGCTGCAGCAGCGGCAGGACGCCCGCGAGCGCGGAGACGAGGAGAAGTCGGGCGATATTTCAGCCTTCCTGGAGATGGCAGGAATAGCCGTTTCGGACACGCCAGGGAAGCCAGTATGGAAGCGGACTGCAGTGGGTGAGATTCGCAATATGGAAGGGCTGAGGAGGGCTCTCAGAAAAATATACAATATGAATTAGAAATTGTGTAAATCTTGATTCTGCCACTCCATTGAGAAACAGCAGGATTTGCTAAAGAATTTAGTATTACGGCCCTATTGTGCGTTTTTAGTGAAAATTATTTGAATTTTGGGGATACCCCTCTACGGGGGGTAAAAAGTATTTGGAATGAATGAATTTAACGCCTGGATAATGCAAAATCACGCCAAAACGAGGAAATTTCACGGTAAAAATTGGGTGTGGGTGGTGGATTTGGTCGTAATCAAAAAATGGTATCGTCGAGGTTCATTAACGAATTTGAGTGCGAGGAGGGGGGTTCAACATGCTGCCGGCCCTTCGCAAGCAAAAAAACATAAAAAATGGATTCGAGAATTAAAAGTATTTGGAGGAATTATCTGTCTCCTGCACCCCCCTCGCCGTCAGTGCGAAGTGCAGGGCGTAACTTAATGTCAACCATATACATGGTTAACTCCTACAAGTCAAATATGGCCGGTGGTGTTAGGATGGTTGATGCTGAGGTGCGAATGATAGAAGCGGGGCTGGGACGTGTTGAGATTCATAGCCGTCTGCTGGATAATACAGTTGGTGAGCTGCCATGATTCCCCATGGGAGATAACTTGTCCGGAATAATCAAGTTCCCAGTCGTTATTTTCAAGCAAACATCTGACCCGGGACTCCTTCATGATGTGAAGACTTTTCTAAGCCACAGGATGAATCCGGCTGACGTAAGGATAGACGAAGAGACATTTGAGATTGTGGTCCACAACCACACCACCAAAGAGGTTCGGAAGATTATCAATCAATACAATCGTGGCTTAAGCGAGTCGGGTCATGGTGGTTTTAGGGGGCACCCAGAGGTTGAGGAGAGGGAGATTGACCTGAAACAAGAATTGAGAATTGTTACCACCGAGCGAGACACTGCTGTACAAGAGCTTGAAAGCAGGCGCCAGCGCGAAGCAGAGCTGGGAGACAAATGGGGAGATGAGCGCCGAGACTACGAAGAATCAATTAAACTGCTCACCCGTCGCCTCATCAAACGCAAGAAGGCGCTCGATAGGATGGAGGAAGAGTACGACCAGATGGTCATGGCGGAGCGCGAGGAGCGGCGGCAGCTGCTCCAGCGCTGGCGGCGGACACCAGTGTGGCGCGTG
>JASMLC010000020.1 GCA_030748895.1 Candidatus Poseidoniia archaeon | reverse complement strand
AAGGCGTGGAAGCGCTTCAAGAAAGGAAAAAGGGAGAAGGAGCTGTTCCCGCGGAAACTGGAAATGGCGCAGGACATCTTCCGCTGGGGCAGGGAAATCCTCGCCTCCGAAGAATGGTGTCTTTTCAAAGAACTCGACATCACCTGGGGTAAGGCAATCACTGTCTACGGCTCAGCAGACTGGGGACACAGGATATCAAGAGGATGCGGTGCTTCGTCGGGATTGTCCCTCCACGATGACGGCTCGTTCGGCTATTCCTACAGGGCCGGCTGGACGCACTCACGCAGCTTCAGTATCCATAACCCGGAGATGTTGGCGGAGAAATTGCGCTTCGAATATATCGGCCAGCTGCACGACTTTTCCCGGAAGGGAGTTGACCACGCGATATCGTGGATTGTCAAGCGATATGCGCGCGAGATAAGAGATGCGGTGAGGAAGCAAAAATGATAATCAAGGCATCGTTCGATTGCGAGGAGTGCGACGGCGAAGCGCTCTCGGCGGAGTATGATACCGCTTCCGGCAGGCTGGATTACCTGAACCTGTTGAGCAAAATCAGCACTCCTGTTCCCGAGTATGCGCAGAGTGGCGTCAAGGCCGCGCTGGAGCAAAAAGACGCGCGGCTGCTGTATTCCATCTGCGACGATTACGTCAGGGAATACTGCGCCGCCTGCGACAAACTCTACTGCGAAGAGCATTGGGAAACGGCCCCGGTTTTCGAGGCGGGCAGGTGGTGCGACGGGTTTGTGCTGGTTTGCCCGGAAGGGCATCGGCGAGTCTGTTGAATGGCTGTTGATGTCAGGCGTAACTTAATGTCAACCGCGATGCGCCCAAGGCCGGTAGGAAACACCTGCTGTTACCTTTCAGCACATACATTCTCAACAACTCAAACCTACATTTCCAAGGCGCTGCTCCGACGTGATTCAAAGATGTCGATAGCATGACTTTTTCACTATTAATAGTGATTTAATCTGGGGAATGATGAAACATCGAACTGAATATTATTGGTGCTGAAATCTACTTACTGGAACTAGCAAAACAGCTTGAAATATCTAGTGCAATTAGTAGCCCGTCTCTCGTCTTTGCTGTTCCCTCAGGCGAAGATATTCTGCTTGCAATTTCATATTTATCTTTTGCAATCGAGTGATTCTCCAGGTCTCGTGAAACGGAGTTCCGCGCTTGGGTTCATCATTGTCCTTCAGCCTACAGAGGCCTCTTTCTTCCCCCGAACGCGTCTCAGGCAATAACCACCATTCATCACCCAGCTCTTTATCGGCTCTCGCCAAACGATTATACCCTTTACCAGTTACCCGATAGTGAAATGGGGGGCGGCCTCCAGTGGACTTCCCCTTCCACCGCCTGACGAGTTTCCAATGTACCAACAGCTTCATCACATTGCCAGCATGATTATCCTTGATATTCAGTGAATTTGCCACCTCGAAAACGGTCGTCCAGGTGTATTTCTCATCTAATCTTACCTCTGGACGATTATCAGATTGCAACTTAGAAATCGCATGTAATACCTGCAACCAGCTCTTTGATTCAGCTGTATATTTGATTCCGAAACGTGAATCACTCATTCCTGCTCTGAATGAACGAATCCAGTATTCTCCACCTTACCGGTTCTGAACCTTCCCCGGTCCACAATATTCCAATATCCACCGGCGGTCGTAGAGCGTCCAGTCCACGATAATCAACGATGAACTCCCTGGAAATCTTCAGCGTGCAAGTGTCCATGAAGAGGATAGTCCATTCATCGTTCAGCAAAGTCTCATTCAGCGTTCCGCAGACCTCAGTATATGGCGATAATTTGTCTATCGAAACGAGGTCGCCAGCAACGCCTCTGTTAGTAGGACTGAATGCAGAATGGCTAACACGCATCGGCTCTTTCTCTGGCGTATTTGCTTATAAAGATATGTTCGGTAGAGCTGGCCGACTCTATGGTTCGGCTCTACCAGCCCATATCCCTAGCGATATCTGCCTTTGAACTAGCCATAGATAATTGTCTAGAATCCAGAATCGTCGGCTCCTGCCGCTTCCCCGAAAAATTCTCGCGCAGGGGTCGCAGCGGCCGCTTACAGCCCCAGCTGCGGCACTGCCGCAAGATACGCTTCACGCAGGTCGCGCGGGTCGATGTGGTGGTAGATATCGACCGCCTCGTGGCGCGAGTCGCCGCGCAGCTCCTTGACGTACTCGCGCGGCATCCCGTTGCGCAGCAAATGGGTGGTGACGAAATGGCGGTAGCAATGGGTCGTGAACCGCTTGGCAGGGTCCTTGCTGGTCGGGTCGTGCAGCCCGACCCGGGTGGAATACTTGACGACGGCGTTGTAGATGCCACCGCGTGAGATACGCCCGCCCTGCTGGTTCAGGAACAGCGCCTTCGCGCTGTCCTCGCCGGTCTTGGTCCAGCTCCTGCGTGCAGTCAGCCAGCGCTGCAGCATCCGCGCCACCTCGTCATCGAAGAACACCAGCAGGTTGGTGCGCTTGGGTTTGGGCTTGAGGCGAATAATCTGCCGGTCCCAGTCTATGTCCTCCAGGTCGATTGACATCAACTCAGCGCGACGGATACCGGTCTTGGCCAGCAGGACGTTCAACGCCCGGTCGCGCGGATGGAAGATAGAGTGGACCAGCATCCGCGCCTGCTTCACCGATATCAACTGGCGGCGCGCCTCGGACCCGCTCAGCTTCCTGATCATCGGGTTGATGTACCGCTTCCTGAACGGCGGCACGATGTTGGTCGGCACGCGCCCCTCGAACAACAGGAAGTCGTAGAAGCTGGATATAGCACTGAAGTAGCGCGAGACTGTTTTGGGATGGACGTCCCGCTCCTTCTTGAGGTACCCGAGAAAATCCCGCAGGTCATGCAGGGTGACGTCGACCGGCGGCTTTTTGGTGAACCGCAGGAAGATGCGGATGCTGCAGTGGTAGTCCTTGAGCGTCCCCGCGGTAAGTCCCTGCAGCTGCGCGTCCGCCATGTAGGCGTCCAGCAGCTTGACGTGCGGTATGTCGCTCATTCGCGCCACCTGAAGCCGGAGCTGGTGTATTCCACCAGCCCGTAGTCGACGAATGCATCCAGCTGCGCGTTGATGCCGCGGACCGCCTCAGTCTCATTCGGCTTCACCCCCAGTTCACGCAGGATGCGCTCCGCCGGCAGAGTGGCATACTGGCCTTGGCCGGTATGCACCTTGAGCAGCCGTACCAGCTTGCGGTCCAGCTGACGCATGCCACGGAAACCTCCGTCCAGGAACGGATTCATGCGGTAAGTCCGCAACTCTCCGTCCAACTTGTCGCGCAGCGCCTCCAGCAACCGGATGCGCTCATCAGCATCACTCAGTCGGTGGTGCAACTGCTCATTTGCTTCCAGCAGCGACTGCCGGTCGGTCCCCAGTTTCTGGTTCTCCATTGACAACTCAACCAGGTTAGAGATGTATTTGCTCAGGCTCATGCCGGACGCCTTAGCGACTTCAGTCCAGTGCTGCTTGGCTTCCAGACTCGGCAAATAGACGTCTACGCGCCTCTGTTTAATGGTTGCGGTTGTCCCCATTGCCGAATCAAAACTCGTTTCCTTTATATAGTTTACGGGCAAAAGTGGTAGCCCCGCCCGGATTTGAACCAGGGTCACGTGGTCCAGAGCCACGTATGATGGACCGCTA
>JASMLC010000019.1 GCA_030748895.1 Candidatus Poseidoniia archaeon | reverse complement strand
GGTGCGATGAGTCGCACCGCGCCCAGCGCAACCAGCGGCGCCGCCAGCAGCGCCCCCAGTGGCAGCCCGGTATCGCCGAGGATGGCTGTGCGGAAGCCGGCGGCGTAGCCGACCCAGTAGAGTGCCGTCAGTGCCGCCGCGGTCGCCAGCGCGAAGTAGGGGGCGCGGCGGCGGCTGCCGGCCGCCGTCTCTAGCGCCAGCATCCCGGTGCAGCCCGCTACGGCGAGCAGCAGCGTGAAGTGGTGCATCAGTAGCAGGCCCAGCAATAGTATGCTGAATGGAGGCGCCCAGCGGCGTGGCGCTGCCAGCACGCCAGCGAAGGCGTAGACCAGCAGCAGGCCAAGCGGGTCAGCGAGGCCGCCCGGCATCGTGTGAGAGTTGGCGTAGACGACCGGAAACGCGACCGCGTAGCAGCCGCAGCCGACCAGCGCCGCGTCGCTGCTGACGAAGCGGCGCCCAGCGAGGAACAGTGCTGGCACCGCCAGCGCGCCCGCGGCGGGGATGAGCCAGAAGAGGGTCGCCGGCAGCGGCGTTCCGCATAGCAGCGTTGCGCTGGCGGCCAATATCTGCATCCCCTGGAACCATGAATAGGCGCGACCCCACCCGAGATAGCCGTCCTGCAGCAGCGCGCCATCGTCGACGAGCGCCACGCTGAGGAACAGGTATTCGCCCGAATCGCTGCCCCATAGCCCCCAGCGCCACTGGTGCGAGAGCCGTAGCGCCAGCGCGCCGAAAGCGATGGCGGTTATGAACAGCATCCGCCGCCGGTCAGCCACGTGCGCCCCCCGCCAGCCAGTTGCCCGCTTCGAACAGGAACACCAGCAGTGCGGTCGTCAGTAGCAGCCCGATGGTGCTCGGGTCAGGCGTTACGAACAACGCCAGTGCCAGCAGTAGTCCCCACGCTAGCTTGCGGGCTTGCGCGAGCCCGCCATCCCAGATGCCGCTGCGCTTTGCCATGAATGCCAGCAGCGGTAGCTGCAGCGCGATACCGGCCCCGAGCGAGAGCGAGAGCAGCAGCCCGACGGTCTGCGCCAGTGAGAATTGCGCTTCTCCGGGGCCGCCGGCGAGCAGCGGCAGCAGCCGCGGCAGCACCAGCAGCCAGCCGAGCGCCGTGCCGCCGGCGAACAGCGCCAGCGAGAGCGGGATGGCGCGCTGCGCGAAGGCACGCTCGCGCGTTTTCAGCCCCGGACGCGCGAAGCGGTAGGTCTGCAACAGCGCCAGCGGCAGCGCGCCGAGGCAGCCCGCTAACGCCGCGAGGCCGAGTCGCACGCGTAGGAATTCCGCCGGTGCGTAGAGGCTCACGCTCCCCGTCAGGCCGTGGTAGTCGAGCATTGCCCGCAAGATGGCGTCGCTCCCGGCGAAAGTCGCGGCTAACAGCAGCCCGAAGAGCAGCAGCGGCCCCAGCAGCGCGCCGCGCAATTCGCGCAGGTGCGTCGGCAGCGGCTGAGGGCGGTCCGCGGGCACGCGTCACGAGCGCAGCGCCCGCCTAATAAGCACAGAGCGCCGCTTTAATCCGGGGCTGCATCCCGCCGCATGCGCGTCCTGCAGGGCTGCGTCCGCTACCCGCCGGCGCCGGGCGGGGCCGAGACGCATGTCGCCGCGCTCGCCGAGGGGTTGCAACAGCGCGGCCACGACGTCGCGGTGCATACGACTGACCTCTGGAGCGAGACGCCCTTCACGCGCCGCGAGATGCCGTCGCAGGTCAACGGCGTTCCCGTGACGCGCCACCGCGCGCGCAGCCCCGGCGGTGAGGCGCATTACGTCCTCGCGCCGGGGATGGTTTCGGCCTTCCTCGCGGCGGAGGTGGATATTGTCCACACCCATTCCTACGGCTATTTCCAGAACAGCACCGCGCTACTGCGCCGCCGGTTGCGCGAGACGCCGTGGGTGATTACGCCCCACTTCCATCCCACGTGGAGCATGTGGGGCGGCGCCCGCCGGCTCGGACTGCGCCGAGTCTATGACGCGACCGTTGGCCGCGAAACGCTGGCAGCGGCTGACGCAGTCGTCTGCGTCAGCCGCCATGAGAGCGAACTGCTGCTGGCCGAGGTCGGCTGCGACCCCTCCAAAATCCGCGTGATTCCCAACGGCATCCACTGGGAAACGTGGCGCGAGCCACCGACCGGCGCGCGGTTCCGCAAGGCGTTCCCGCAGCTGGGCGAGCGGCTGGTGCTCTACGCCGGGCGGCTCGCGACCAACAAAGGACTGCCCGACCTCGTCACGGCCGCCGCCAGCTTCCCCGAGGCGGAGCTGCTGCTGGTGGGGCAGGACATGGGTCCGGGCGAAGCACTCGATGCACAGGCTGCCGCCGCGGGAATCACGCTACACCGGCTGGGCCACCTCGACGACGACCTCTACCGCTCCGCCTTCAGCGCCGCCGAGCTACTGGCACTGCCGTCGGACTACGAGGCGTTCGGCATCGTGCTGCTCGAGGCGGCGGCGGCCGGCCTGCCGGTAGTCGCGACACGCGTCGGCGGCGTGCCCGAGGCGGTCGCCGAGGGTGAAACGGGGCTGCTGGTGGATTACGGCGACCCCGTCGCCCTCGGCGCGGCGATTGCGTCGCTGCTTTCGGACGCGAGCGCGGCAGCTGCGCTGGGCGCAGCGGGACGCGAGCGGGTCGCCCGCGACTTCACCTGGGAGAATATTGTGGGTCGGATTGAAGCGCTCTACGGGGAACTGCGCTAGAGGCCCGACACACTTAAATAAAATCAGGCCTCCTCCGAGGAGTGGCCCCCGACCGCGTAACTTTCCGTTTCCCGATTGATTCACAGTTCCGGGTCGACTGGGATGATTTCCGCCAGAGGGCCAAGGACGCGGGGAAAACTACGGCGCAACTGTTGCAGGAGCTGGTGATGGAGCACCTCGATGACGAGGCCCACGGCGAGGAGGCCGACCTGCGGGCGCTGATTGAATCCGAAGAGCCACAGGTGCGCAAGGTACGCAAGGTGCGCAAGCGGACGCCGGTAGTCCCGTTCGAGCCGGAGCTGGATACTGGTGCGATGCGGCCCGAGGATACACCCAAGTTCCGCATTCTGGCACTGTTCCGTTCGCTTAACAGGGGCGACGGTGTCGACCCTGACGAACTGCTGGCCGAGGCGGAGCGGCTTGAGATACCGGATCCGCAGCGTGAAATGCAGAAGCTGGTGCGGCGCGGAATTCTATATATCCACGACGGGCTGTGCCGCGCGGCGACTTAGATGCAGGCACCTCCAACTCGTTACCTCTGGTTCTTCCTCATCATGCTGATGGCGCTGTCGGCCAGCTTCGGCTACGGGCTGGCGGCGCTCTTCATCGGGATGGCGTTTGTCCCGGCACTGCTCTACCTGAACTGGTTTCGCAATTTCGAGAAACATGACCCTGAGCCGTGGGGAGCGCTCTATCAGGCGTTCTTCTGGGGCGCGATTACCGGTATCATTCTGGCGGGTGTAGTCAATTCCATACTGATTGTGATGGTCTCGCTGGTGGCCGGCGCGGCCGTTGCTATGGTTGTGGCTGTGGTGATTATCGCCCCGTTCGTGGAGGAATTCCTGAAAGCGATGGGGCTGATGCGCGCCGGCGTCAAGGAGGAGGTGGATGAGGTCGAGGATGGGCTGATTTACGGCGCTGCCTGTGGCCTCGGCTTCGCCGCCACCGAGAACCTGATGTACGGCTGGAGTGTCGTCGGCGAAGGCGTGGCGGTGACTGCGGTGGTAATCGTGATGCGCACTTTCTCGGCGACGCTGGTACACGCCAGCGCCACCTCGTTCACCGGCCACGGGTTGAGCCAGTACCTGGTGCATGGCGCCTCGTGGAAGGTGGTGGCGAAATACTACCTGATGGCGGTGGGGCTCCACGCTTTCTGGAACGGGATGATGACGCTTGGCACCTATGACATCCTGCCGGGAGTCGGTTTCATCTTCGCGCTGGTCGTGGCAATCGGGGCGCTCCAGTTCAGCCGCAGCAAGATTCAGGAGCTCGACGAAAAGCGGGTGGAACTGACGTACCAGCAGAAGCTCGACCAGCAGCCCGGGGCAGGCGACTGGTGGACGCAGAGCCGCGACAAGTGGGAAGGGCGCGGCGTCGCCTGGGGTGACCGCGAAGCGGCACGCCAGCGGGAGCAATTGCAACACGAGCGGGAGCATGCCCAGCGACAGGCTCAGGCGGAACAGCAGCAGGCGCAGCGCCGGACCACTGCCACTCCCCACCGCGAGTCAGCGACTGACGGAGACGGCTGGGCGACCTACCATCAGGAACGATGACTGGCTGGAGCCGGGAAATCCGTAAGGGCGCTATCCAGCTTTGCTTGCTGGCGCAGCTGCGGCAGCGCCGCATGTACGGCTTCGAGATTATCCGCGTGCTGCGCGAGCGCTCGAACGGCTTTTTCGACCTGAAGGAGGGGACGCTCTACCCGGCTCTGCACCGGCTCGAAAAGCGCGGGCTGGTTGAGGCCGAGACCGTAGCGCAGGAAGGCCGCCCGCCACGCAAGTACTACCATCTGACGCTCGCAGGCGCGGCGGCGCTGGCGGAAGCCGAAACGGAGTGGAACTCGATGACGTCGGCCATGGGGGACATCCTGGATGGGTGACGACGCCCCGCTGCGGGAATACCTCGCGGCGCTACGCGGTGGCCTGCGCTTCCGCGACACGGTGCTCGTCGCTGGCTTGCTGGCGGAGCAGGAGGACCACTTGTGCGCCGAGGCCGCGGCGGCCGGGCAGCCGCTGGCTGATGCGGTAGCGCAAGCGACCCCACCCGGCGAGCTGGCGGCCGCGTATCGCGAGATTTACCCTGTCGCGACTGGCTGGGCACTGGCGGCCGGCGCGGCCGTGCTGGCGCTCGGTTTCGCGTCAGCCGCCGACCAGAATATCCTCGACAGCACCGGCCGCTGGCTGCTCGCCAACCTGCTCTACCTCGGCGGGCTGCTGCTGCTCGGCCTGCGCACCCCGCCACGCATCGCTATCGGCGTCGCGGTCGCTGGCCTTGTGGTGCGCACCCTTAGCGGGCTGGGGCTGCTCAGCTCGGGTGTGCTCTATCCGGCTTCGCCGGAGTTCCTGCTGACTGCGCAACTGGCGGTGAGCCTCGGCGGGCTGCTGCTGGCGGCGCTGCCGGGCTGGTTCATCCGGCGCGACACGGGCTGGCTGTAAGATAATCTTTTATCGGCGGCAGCCTGCGCAGCCTCGCGGGCCTGTAGCTTAGCTAGGTAGAGCGTCCGGCTCTTAACCGGACGGCCATGGGTTCGAATCCCTTCAGGCCCGCCAATCAGGTGAAGTGCAGTGGATAGAGCCGCGTGATGCGGCCGCTGGGCTCGACGCGGATGAGCGCCTGCCGGGTGAGTGCGTTGACGTGGTAGTTGACTTTCTGCCGGCTCATATCGAGCCGCGTCGCAATCATCGACTGAGTGATTCCCGGCTCTTCCTTGATGAGCATCACAATCTGCTGCTGCACTTCACCGGTCACTGGTGGGCGGGCGACCACGCCCGCCCGCTCGGCGCGGCAGGGATAGAAGAGTCGCTGGCGCCCGGCTCGGAACGATTCGATAACCGAATGGTTCTCGAGGACGTTCAGGTGGTGCGACAGGGTCCCGTTGTGCAGGTTGAAGTGCTCGCGCAGCTGGGTGAAGTTGGCACCAGGGTGGCCGTAGATGTAGCGCATCAGGTTCTGCCGCGTCGGCTCGTCCGCCAGCGTGTCGCGGCGCAGCCGAGTATAGAGTGGCAGGAAGAGTTTGAAGCCGAGGTAGCGGCTGTTCTCCGAGGATGCAGTGTAGAATACCAGCCCCAGGAATGAGAGCAGCGCCAGCATGCTAGTGGCGGGGCGCGGCAGTTCAATCACAGTGGGCTCTGCCACTTCCTCTCCATCGCCAGCGACGACGCGGAAGTCCTGCTCCGCAATGGCTGAGTAGAGCAATTCATCCTGCTGGTAGACCTTGAGGCGCAGCTGGTAGAGGCCTCCTTGCTGTGGGGCGTGGCTGAAGCTGGCGCTGAATTCCTCGCCGTGCCCGAGCTCCTCGATATTCCGGCTCCAGATGTTGCTCTCGCTGCCCGACGGTGCCAGCAGGATAATTTCCGCCCGCAGCCCATTGGCCGGGAAGCCGTCGTTGAGTAGCGCCAGCTTGCCCCGGATTTCCTGCTCCGCTAGCAATGAGTGCCGGTCAAGCCGGACTTCCGAAGCTTCGAAAACGGGTTCACGGTAATCAAATAGTAGAGTCACAGATTCGCTGATTCCGACGCCGGGGAGCCTCACTGTGACGGTAACCGGGCTGCTGCCGGGCTGCGGGATACTGGCGTGGGGGGTGATGGTGACCGGGATGGTAGCGACTGTCCCGGGAGCAATGAGCGCCGTGGACGGACCGGAAACCGAGGTTAGGAACAACGGAGAATAGTGGTATTCAAGCATGAATTCTTCGCTGTAGAAACCGCTGTTGCCGATTGCCAGTTCAATCTGCATGGGCGCCGGGTCAAGCAGTTCAGCCGTATAGACCTGCCATTCGTCGCCAGTATCGACCACGGCCAGCTCGCTACCGATGGAAATACCGTAGGTGTCAAGGCTCACGGCCGCAACGATTTCGATCCCAGAGGCGACGATGGCAGGCAGGCTCTCAGTTTCGACTTCCAGGATGTGGTAGTTCTCATGCGATTCGAGCAGGGTGAAGGGCACTCCAAGCGCGGGAACCGCTTCGCTACCGCTCTTCAGCAGGATGGCACAACTGCGCGCGCCGGGATCGTCGAAATCTGCGATAGCCGCTGCCGAATGGCCAATATAGAATTCCAGCGTAGATGTAACGCCCGTGCTGGTTTCGAAGCGCAGTTCGGCGCGGTAGATTCCCGGCTCCGCGAGCGTGGGGGCGAATGTGACTGATTTCTGCTCGCCGGAAGCGAGGGCAACTGACTGGAGTCCTTCGTCAACCACAACCTCATTTTCGTAAATCAGGAAATGGGCAGAAATATTTCCCAGTTCTTCATCCACTAATCCGAAGTTGGTGAGGCTGGCGTCGAGGCTGCTGCCACCGTCAAGGGGCACGAAGTGGTATCCGGGAACGCTGGCCCGGAGGTCGTGCCAGCGCTTGACACCTGAAAGCGAAGTCTGGCCAATCTCCCAGCCGCAACCGTCGTCACAACTGGCGTAGAAACGCAGGTATATTTCGTCCGTTTCCGGCAGCGCAATTATGAAATTATCGTTATTCCCGTTCACTGTCAGGAGCGAAGTCCAGCTGGCAGAATAACGGTCTTCCGGGAGGTAGTCGGTCGAGTAGCCCAGCCGCAGCACACCTGTCCCGGCGCTGGCGTCCGAGAAGAATTCCAGCCACGGCTCGCGCAGGTGCCCGAGCGTTACCGGCCCGATGACTGCGCCGGCGACGAAAGGCTCCGGCGAGTCGGAGAGGCGGAGGCTCCCGTCCCATTCCCAGAAGCCGTTATCGGTATCGGAATCGTAGTCAACCCTGTCGAACTGCTGTAGGTCCAGACTAGCTATAACTTCCCTGAAGCGGAGGGTTTCGGTTGAGGTCTCGGTCCACTTGGAGGTGGAATTGGAGATGGTGGCAGTGAGGCTGAAACTGTAGTCGCCTGAAGTGGGAACCGTGAAATTGAAATAGATTATTTGATTTATATACCTATCGAGGGAAATCGACTGCACTTCAGGTATGCCTTGGACAAGTGTCTGGTGGTCAATGCTGGTGACACTGAATTTAAGGTCGTAGTCAAGGCTTTCATCCCGGTGATTCTGTATAATGTACTCCAATTGATTTTCTTCATTTGCGTTTAAATGATTATATTTTAGCAATTGAGTAGAATCAGCTTCCGAACCTGGGAGGAACACAAGGACACCCAGAAAGAGGGCCCCAACCAAGGCATACCAGCAGGATATCCTTGTGTTCATCGACCATTCATGGGACTCGTGTATTAATAACTTCTGTACAATATTTTGACAATTGAGAGGATTAATTTTGATTTATAATAATAATATAATAATTATATTATTGATAACACATTAATCGATTAATTAATATGCTGACATGAAATTAGTTCAGGCGTCAAGTATCTGTCCCAGGAACTGCTGCATTCGCCCGGTCTTCGGTGCGTCGAGCATCGCCGGCAGAAGAGGAGGACAGTGGCCTGCCGGGTCTCTCGCTGCTCGTCTCGGCTGGCGCACTGGGCGCTATCGCGCTCCGCCGCCGCCACTAGACCAAGAACGCACCAAGGAACCCGCCGCCATCTGCGGCGGGTTCCAAGCTGCATCATGCCATGCGCCAGCGAATGCCTTCTCGAAATGCTAGAGGCTGATTTCGAGCAGGTCGCCCGGTGCGCTTGCGAAGTCCTGGTCCAGCCCAAGGTAAATCTCGGTGGTGCGGATGCTGCTGTGCCCCAGGCTAAGCTGTACCTGCCGCAGGTCGGCGCCAGCCTTGTAGGCTAGCTGCGCGTAAGTGCGCCGCAGGTCATGCGGCAGTACCTGCTTTCCAAGGAGTTCCCGGCTGTGGCGGGCGACAATATCACGCACGGCCTGCGGGGTTATGCTAGCTGAGCCCGGCGTCCCGTTCCTGCGGATGGAGAAGAAGATGAACGCGCCGGGCCGTAGCTCCGCCGAGGCTGCGAGCCATTCCTCGAGGCATTTCCCGGCCCAGGTGGGGACGGCGACAGTGCGCTGACGGTCGCCCTTGCCACGGATGTTGGCGATGACCAGCCGTCCCTGCGCTTCCTGCATCTGCTCGAGTCGCAGGCCGCAGAGTTCAAAGCGCCGCAAGCCACAGCCTGCCAGAAGTGCCAGGATGGCGCGATCGCGCACGTCGTGGATGCGGTCGCGCAGCAGGCCCTGTAGCAGTTCCTGCACTTCCGCGAGCGTGAGCCAGGTACGCAGGCGCTGGCCTCGCGGACGCCGGAACCGGATTTCGAGCAGGTCCCGGTATGTTTTCTCGTTAATCGTCCCGAGCCGCCGGAGGTCCTTGAACAGCTGCCGCAGTACAGACAGGGTCGTCGCGATGGTCCCGCGCGCTTTGCCGCTGTTTTCGAGGTAGAGCAGGTATTCCCTCACGATCGCGGCGTCCAGCGCCGCGTGGCCGGCGGCCGAATACCAGGCGAGGAATTTTTCGAGCGCACTGCGGTAGGACTGGCGGCTGTTCTGGTTCTGGAGCCGGTTCGTGACTGAATTAACCATTTCACGCAGGGCAGGTACGGTTTCACTGGTAGTTTCCATGTTACTTGTTATAATGTCTATAAAAGAAAGTAATATATAAAGTAATCGGTTTTTGCAGGTATGACCAGATCACTGGCAAACGCAGAAACCCCTAGGGTGTGTACAAAAACACCAGGGGTTTGTGAATATTAGTATAATCTATAATATATTGTGTTTTACTATAATTGATTAAATAATAGTAATTATTAAATAATGGCAAAACTATTAATTATAGTATTTCTATTAATATTATATGTTTTAGTATATTCTATTATATTATAATTATTAATTAAATTAAATAAAGTAGTATTTTTGGCTTGCGAATAATTCTATTTTTTTCCTC
>JASMLC010000018.1 GCA_030748895.1 Candidatus Poseidoniia archaeon | reverse complement strand
GCTCTTGGACGAATTGTAGTTCTTGGTCTTCGGGTCGACGTCGAGGATGTCATCTTCGCCACCGCCGCCGCCCTCATAGTAAAAATCATCACACACATCTGACTCCTGCCCATTGCCACCGCCGCCGCCATCGCCAACGGGGGCTTCACTGACACTCGAAGTGTTGCTCTTGGACGAATTGTAGTTCTTGGTCTTCGGGTCGACGTCGAGGATGTCATCTTCGCCACCGCCGCCGCCATCGCCAACGGGGGCTTCACTGACACTTGAAGTGTTGCTCTTGGATGAATTGTAATTCTTGGTCATGAAAACTGATTAAGCATGGTGTATTAATAAGACCTGCTTAGATTGTGAAGACTACAATATTGCTTTGGACAAACGTAAATGATGGTATGAATGGTCGCCCCCAGCAAATTCCTGAATGACGTCCTGCAAACTTTCGAGATTGCCACCCCAAATGACCTTCTCACCGTTGAATATACCTTCAGAAATTGCTTTGTAAATGAATTCAAGTGAACGCAGGACACCATCCGTGATATCGTTCGAAGATATTATTGTGAATCCAGCATCTTCGAATCGCGATACGATGATTTCCATCGTGGCCCGGCCCTGGAAATCAGACCAGCAGAAGACTCCGTCAGCCTTCAGGACCCGGAACACTTCCCGGAGGAAAGCATCGAAATTGGCGTAGCAATGGGAAGATTCTACGTTGTAGACAACATCAATGGAGGCGTCCGGGAAGGGCAGCGCTTCGGCATCACCGACAACAAAACGCAGGTTTTGCTGGCCACCATACCATTTGTTGGAGAGGCTGACGGCTTCGCTCGAGATGTCCATTCCGATAAGAGAGGCTGGCTGGCGCCACCGAGAAATCCAGGACGCTCCACCACCCAGTCCCGAACTGATATCAAGCACGTCTTTGTCAGTCAGGTCAGTGCCACCGAGAGTCACTTGGTAGAGCTCGATGAAAATACGGTCCGCTTCATCCGAGGGTTCTAATTCTGGATCCTCCAGCCCTATATATCCGTAATTCATGAACCTGTAGTCGCGGTTCTCCAGTTGGTTAATCAGGCTGTCGTACCAATCTCTCCAGACTTGGTTGCGCCTGTCGGGAGGTGAGTCGCGCAACGCAGGGGTGATGTCCTCAATGTCCACCATTAGATCCTCCAGTTACTTGAAACATAAAAGCGTTGAAGCTCTTTCTTCCTGCTAGGACCGTTTCAGGAATCCGTCTCGCTGCCGAATAGCCCCAGAAACCACTCGATGTAGCGCCAGCCGAGCAGCGCCAGCAGCAGCGAATCAAGCGCCAGCAGCGCGACCAGCGCCTGCTGCCACAGCGCCAGCTCGAGTGCCCAGAGCAGCCAGCCGCAGGGCAGCACGCCCACTGCGCCGAGCACCCGCCAGGCAGCGTCGCTCATTCCGCGGCAATGCGCAGCGCACCGTCACGGTAGTGGATGTGGATGTTGCTGCGCATGTTGTGCGCGATGCTGCTCAATGACTCATAGACCTGCGCCGGCTTCAGCTTCAGCGCCTTCGCCGCCTTCGCGGTCGACCACGGCTTCGCGACGAAATCATCCTGACGCAGGTAGTCGTAGACCTTGCGGTCGGCCGGGGACAGGTCGCTGTATGCCATCGCTGCCCGAAACGCGGGGGGCTTAAGGGGCTGGCGGCGCGCCGCCAGCCCCTCCGTGCGGTAGCCCCGTTAGCGCAGGTTCTCCGGGTTAAGCCCTTCCAGCTCCGGCAGCACGAACAGCCCGTCCTTGCGGATGAGCACGTCGTCGAAGCGGATTTCGCCGCCGCCGTGTTCCGGGCGCTGAATCATCACCATGTCCCAGTGGACTTCCGACCGGTTGCCGTTGTCCGCCTCGTCGTAGGCGTTTCCCGGGGTGAAGTGGAAGCTGCCGGCGATTTTCTCGTCGAACAGGATGTCGAGCATCGGCTCGCGGATGAAGGGGTTGAACGCCAGCGAGAACTCGCCGACGTAGCGCGCGCCTTCGTCGCTGTCCAGGATTTCGTTGAGCCGCGCGTCGTCACTGCCGGTCGCAGCGATGACTTTTCCCGCCGCGAACTCGAGCCGCACGTCGCTGAAGATCGTGCCGTTGTAGAGCGTGCGCGCGTTGAAGTGGATGTATCCCTCGACCGAATCGCGCACGGGCGCAGTGAAGCATTCGCCGTCGGGGATGTTGCGGTCCCCGGAGCAGATTATGGACGGGATGTCCTTGATGGAGAAGCGCAGGTCGGTATCGGGGCCGGTGATGTGGACGCGGTCGGTACGCTCCATTAGCGCCTTCAGCGGCTCCATGGCCTTGCCCATCTTCGCGTAATCGAGACAGCAGACGTCGAAGTAGAAATCCTCGAACTCCTCGGTCGACATCTCCGCCTGCTGCGCCATCGACGGCGACGGCCAGCGCAGGACGACCCAGCGGGTATTGGGCACCCGCTCCTGGAAGTGGACCGGCTGCAGCCAGTGCGTCTGGTAGAGCTGCATCCTTTCGGAAGGTACGTCGGACATCTCGGCGATATTGCGGCTGCCGCGCATGCCGATGTAGGCGTCCATCTCGCGCATGCGCGCCAGCTCGACCTCGCCGCAGAGCTGCATCTGCTCCGCGGTCGCGTCGACGTAAAGCTCGCGCAGGACGCGGTTGTTCTTGAGCGTCACGAACGGCGCGCCACCCGCCTCGCGTGCGGCGCGCACCAGCGCGATGACCATCGCCTCCGGCAGGTCGAACGCCTCGATGAGCACCTTTTCGCCCTTTTGCAGGCGAATCGAGTGGTTAACCAGATTCGACGCGAGCGTCGCGTAGCGCGGGTCAGGCATGGAGCGCGCCAGTTCCGGGCTGCTAAAAGCTTAATCTAAAAACCGGCGCGAGCCCAGCTCGCCTACTAAGTTCTCGCCCATTCCCTCGGCGGCCGAGTCGGGGCGATGCTTCAGCAGCCACATCAGCTTGACGAGTGCCGTTTCCGGCAGCGTATCGCCCGCCTCGATGACGCCGGCCTCGCCCAGTTCGCGGCCGTTGCGGTAGACGTTCAGGTTCGTGCACCCCGCCAGGCACTGCGTCGTCATCGCCACGACGGCGTCGCGCGCGGTCGCCCGCACGGCGGCGTGCAAATGGCTCCCAATGTGGCCGAGCCCGGTTCCCGCCACGACGACCCCGCGCTTGCCAGCGGTCGCCGCCTCCCAGTCGCCCGCCGTAAGCGCAGGGTGGCTCCAGACCAGCGCCACGTCGGGGTCGAAGCCCGCTTCGAGCCGCGTCTCGTCGGCGACCGGCCGGTACTCGGCATCGAACTTGACTGCGTCGCCGACGCTCCCGAGCCGGCCACCGTTCGGCGCCGTGAAGGCATCGCGGCGCGATGAGTGCGCCTTGCGCGCGCGCGTCCCGCGCCAGAGCGCGACCGTATCGTCGCTAGAAGAAGCGTGCATCGCGATAGCAACTTCGCCTAGGTCTGTGAGTGCCGCGCGCGCCGCGCCGGCGAGATTCAGGTGCGCGTCGCTCGAAGGGCGGTCGCTGCTGCGCTGCGAGCCAGTCAGCACGACCGGTGCGCGCAGTACCGGCAGCTGGAACGCGAGCGCAGCGGCGGTGTAGGCCATAGTGTCGGTGCCGTGGCCGATTACGATTCCGGTGCCATCTTCGGCGTGCAGCTCGCTGACGCGGCTCGCAATCGCGCTCCAGTCGTCGGGCCGCATGTCCTCCGACGCCAGCGAGAGCAGCGCCTCGGCGCGGATGCTCGCAATCTCGGCCAGCCCCGCGACCGCCGCGACGATTTCCTCGGCGCTCTTGGCCGGATGGACCGCGCCGGTCTGGTAGTCGACGTAGGAAGCGATGGTGCCGCCCGTCCCGAGCATGGTCAGCGGCGGCAGGTCGCTTGGCGGGGGCGCCTCGACGGCGGTCGCTTCCGCCGTCGCGGGAGCGCGCTCGAGCAGCTCCAGCTCGGCGCCTTCGCACGAGACGCCGATGTTGTAGCCGTTCCCCAGTTTGAGCACCACGACGTGGTCGCCCGAGAAGCGGTGCGTTGGCATGATGCGCCCTTCGTGGCTGCGGCCGCCCGCGCTGATGCGCACGCGGTCGTGCAGCCGGGCGTCGTGTGCCTTGAGGAATTGCTCCGCCGCGGTCGGCATGGCGCGCCATCGCGCGAGCCTTATTACCTTCATCCCTTCGCAAGCTCGTGTCATGGCGCGACCGATTCAGTGAACTGAAGGATTCCGTGGAGGAATGGCGGGAGGGTTCAGCCGACCGCGGCTTCGACAGCCAGGTCGAGAAGCACCTGACCACGCTCAAGTCAGGTAGCGAGCAGGCGCGTGCCGCGGCGGTCAAGGCGCTGCTGGTGCAGGTGCAGGCGGCCGAGCGCTGGCGCGAGCCTATCGTCAAGGCGCTGCTCGGCACCTTGCCGGAGCAGCCGGCGCAGCCGCAGCTGGCAATCATCGAGGCGCTACAGGTCCTGCGCGAGCTGATGCCGGAACGGCAGGACGACTTTTTCGAGGCCATCCAGGCGACGCTCGACAGCCCCCACCGCGAGGTGCGGCTGCACGTCGTCAAGCTCTGGACTGGTCTCTCCATTAACTCGGACCGACGCCGCGACGAGACCATCCCCGACCTGTTCGAGCTGCTCGACGACGACGACAAGGACGTGCGCTACGCCACTCAGGATGCCTTGGGCCGCGTGCTCCACAAGGCGCCAGCGCAGGCGCTCCCCAAGCTGCGCGACGCGCTCAAGCACCGCGACTGGCGCGTGCGCTACCACGCCATCGTGCTGCTGACCGCGCTGGCGGGCAAGCAGCCGCAGGCTGCCATCAAGCTGGCGCCCGCCGCGGTGGCGGCGCTCAAGTCGCGCGACCGGGTGCAGGAGCGCGCCGCCGAGTGCGTCGGCGTGCTGGGGCGACACAGCCCGCAGGCGGTCGCGCCGGCAGTCCCGTCGCTCATCCGGGGGCTCAAGTCAAATTCGTCGGAACTGCGCAAGGCGTGCGCCACCGCGCTGGGGCGCATCGGCAACCGCGACGCGCTAGTGGTGATGCAGGCGGTGCCGCATCTCGCCAGGGCGCTGGAGAACGACGACTGGTACATCCACGTCGAGGTGCTGAAGGCGCTGGGCTATATCGGCGCCAACAAGCCGGCGCTGGTCAAGCCGCATCTCGCAATTATTCGTAGCCGCACCACCCGCGCCGCCGACCGCAACATCACCCAGACTGCCAAGTGGGCGCTCCGCAAGGCGGGCGGCAGCTGAATGCCGGGCAGGGGCCGCCGCGGCAGCGACGGGTTCCAGCGTCGCGCGCGGCGCGAGGGCTACCGCGCGCGCTCGGCCTACAAACTGCAGGAAATCCAGCGGCGCAGCCAGCTCTTCCGCAAGGGCGACACCGTCCTGGATCTGGGCGCCGCGCCGGGAGGCTGGAGCCAGGTGGCGCAGGAAATGGTCGGCCCCGAGGGTCGCGTCATCGGCATTGACCTGGCGCACATCGCCCCGCTCGAGGGCGTCGAGTTCCTGCAGGGGGATTTGCGCGACGCAGAATTGCGCCGCCAGCTCGGCGAGCTGGCGCCGACCGCCGCGGTCGTCATCTCCGACATGAGCCCCGATCTGAGCGGCAACTATTCGGTCGACCAGGCGCGTTCAATCGAGCTCGCGGAACTGGCGCTCGCTGTCGCCAGCGAGCGCCACGCGCGCTGTTTTGCGGTCAAGGTGTTCGAGGGCGAAGACTTCCAGCAGTACCGCGCCGAGGTGCAGGCGGAGTTCGGCTCGGTGCGCACGCTCTCGTCCGAGGCGTCGCGCAAGGCGTCGAGTGAGGTTTACCTCATCGCGAAGCGGAAACGGCGATGAAGCTCGGCGTGCTCTTCTCGGGCGGCAAGGACTCCTGCCTTGCGCTGCACCGCGCCGTCGCGGCCGGCCACGAAGTGGCGTGCCTGCTGACGCTGCTGCCTGAGCGCGACGACAGCTGGATGTTCCACACCCCGGCGCTGGAGTGGACTGCGCTACAGGCCGAGGCGCTCGGCGTGCCGCAGCTCACCGCCGCGATGGAGGGCGAGCCGGAGGCGGAGCTGGCTGACATGCAGGCACTGCTGGCGCGCGCGCAGCGCGAAACCGGCATCGCCGGCGTTGTCACCGGCGCACTCGCGTCGACCTACCAGGCGACGCGCATCCAGCGCGCTTGCGCCGACTTGGGACTTTGGTGTTTCAACCCGCTCTGGCAGCTGCCGCAGCCGCAGCTGCTCGAGACGCTGCTCGCCGAGCGCTACGAGGTCATCGTGACTGCGGTCGCGGCCGACGGCCTTGGCCCGGAGTGGCTCGGCCGCAGGCTGGACCGCACGGCGGTCGACGGGCTGCTGGCACTTGCGGACCGCTACAGGCTGAACCCGGCCGGCGAGGGAGGCGAGTTGGAGACACTGGTGCTCGGCGCGCCGCTCTTCCGCCAGCGGCTGCGGTTGCTCGAGACGCGCCCGGAGTTTCGCGCCGGCGCCGGCCGGCTACAGATTCGCAAGGCGGTGCTCGCGTGAGCGTGCTGCTCGTCTCCACCTGCGTCGAGCCGCTGAGCGAGGCGGAGTTCGTCGCGCCGCTTGAGCGCATCGTGCGCGAGACCGGTGCGACGGTCGAAAGCGTCCGTCTCGGCATGCTGGATGGCGTCCCGGAGGCGGTGTCGCACATCCTGCTGGCGGGGACTGCGCTTCAGGATGACCAATATTTAAAAGAAATAGGCGCGGTCAAGCGGTTGCTGGAGGCTGGCCTGCCGCTGTTGGCGGTCTGCTCCGGGATGCAGCTGCTGGCGGCCGCTTGCGGCGGCAAAATAATCGCGCAGCGCGAAATCGGGATGGTCGCGGTCGAGACGCTGGCGGAGAATCCGCTCTGCGCCAGCCGCTTCGAAGCCTTCGCGTTGCATCGCCATGCGGTGGAGCCCGGTGCGCGGCTGGAAGTGCTGGCGCGATCGGAGGAGTGCGCGCAAGTGGTGCGGCACCGCGAGCTGCCGGCGTGGGGAGTGCTGTTTCACCCCGAGGTTCGCAACGAGCAGCTAGTGCGCAGCTTTCTCGCGCTCTAGAGCGACTTGGCGCCGTCGACGATTTTCTGCGCGGTCAGCTTGGTGAAGCCGCTGACGCCGCTAATGTCATCGAATGAGGCGGCCTTGAGAGTTTCGATAGTGTGGAAGCCGCCGTCGTAGAGCTGCTCCGCCTTCACTTTGCCGAGCCCCTTGATTTTGGAGGCGGCGGAGATGAAGTCCGCCTTCGAGCCGCCCGGGCCGCCGCCACTGCTGGGGGCGGGGAAATTGCCCGACTGGATTGAACGCCATTCCTTCGCGACTGCGGCAATCGCTTCGAGGCTGCTGACGTTCTGGTTGAACCAGCCGTCGCGCGCCCGGACCGCCTGCTTGGCGAACTCGAGCTCTTCCTCCATCTCCTGCGTAATCGAGAGCAGCCGGTCATACTTTTCGGTCTGGTCGGCGACCTTTTCCTCGAGCGAATCCACGCGCGGCGCGTATTCCGCTTCGACCTTCGCCTGCCGCTGCCGCTCGATTTCGAGCTCGCGGATGTGGCTGTCGCGTTCGCCTAGCAGCTCCTCGAGTGACTGGACCATCGCCTGCTTGGTCTCCAGGTCGGATTCCAGCCGGTTGATGCGGTCCAGCGATGCGTTCAGGTCCTGCTCCTGCTGCTCGTATGCATCCCACAGCTTCTCGAGCCGCTGTTGCTCCTGCGCCAGCGCGCCCTCAAGCTGGGATGTCTGTTCGTCGCCGTCGGCCATGGGACGTCGCGATGGTGCTGCCGGATATATAATATCCCCTGCCTGCGCCAGCGTGGATTTCACCGTCGGGGGCGGCCGCTGTGCAGCAGGCAGCGACGCAGCGCTCAGGGAGCTGCTCGGCCCACGGCTGGCGCTCGCCGACGCACGTGCGGTGTGCGGCGCGCTGCACCTGCATCAGGCGGCCGAGCTGGCACAGCGCGCGCACGACGGCGGCTACGCACTCTCGCACACCCGCGCCAGCGAAGTGCTGCTCTACCTGACCGGTCAGCGGCAGGTCTCGCGCGCCATCGCCCGCGCCGGGCTGACGCCGGTGATCGAGGCGGTGGCGTGGGTCGCCTTCGGCGAGCCGCCGCCGGAGCTGGCGGGGCTGGTCACGGAGGACGCAAGCGTGCTGGACGAGGCGGAGTTTGACTTCTGCGCCTTCGGACTGCCGCAGGCGGTGCTCGACGCCAATCCGCGCGAGCGCTGGCCGGAGCTGGTGTTGACGCGCTGCGCTTTGCTGCCCGTGCGGGGCAAGGGGTGAAAACTGCCCCGCGCTGGGAAGATGATGGAGCTTGACGCGGCGACGCTGAAGCAGGTGCTGCGGTTCCAGTACCTGGAGCTGACCGAGGCACGCATCTACGAGCGGCTGGCGCAGCGCGAGCGCAATCCCGCCAACCGCAAGGTGCTGCAGCAGATTGCCGAAGACGAGGTGCGGCACTACGAGTTCTGGAAGGAGTACTCCGGCCAGAAGGTGGCGCCGTCACGGCTGCGTGTAGCGTGGTTCTCGCTGCTGGCGCGGCTCTTTGGCATCACCTTCTGCGTCAACCTGCTTGAGCGCGACGAGGTGAACATCGCCGCCGAATATCGCAGCATCATCGATGTAATCCCCGCCGCGCGGCCAATCATGGAGGAGGAGGAGGCGCACGAGCAGCACCTGCTGGGGATGCTTGACGAGGAGCGATTACAGTACACTGGCTCGATGGTGCTCGGCCTCAACGACGCGCTCGTGGAGCTGACCGGCGCACTGGCCGGCCTCACTTTCGCGTTCCAGAACCTGCGGCTGGTTGCGCTGGCGGGACTCGTCACGGGGATCGCGGCGGCGATGTCGATGGCCGCTTCGGAATTCCTCGCGACACGCACCGAGGGCGACGCCCGCAACCCGCTGCGCGCCGCGTTCTACACCGGCGTGGCGTACCTCGTGACGGTATTCCTGCTGGTAATGCCCTACCTCGCGCTGCGGCCCGACAGCCCCGAGCTGCTGGGACTATCGGTGCTGCACCAGGCGCTCGGCGCGACGCTGCTGATTGGCGTCGGCATAGTCGGCGCGTTCAACTACTACGTCTCCGTGGCACAGAAC
Source organism: Candidatus Poseidoniia archaeon (assembly GCA_030748895.1). Lineage (NCBI taxonomy): Archaea > Methanobacteriati > Thermoplasmatota > Candidatus Poseidoniia > Candidatus Poseidoniia archaeon. Next base: position 3,496 of record JASMLC010000018.1, on the reverse strand, counting down.
CAGCCATTCCGCCGCCGCTTCCTCGAGATGTGCGCCATCTCGGGCGGTGTGGCGCTGCTCTCGTACGGAGTGGCAATCGTGCTGCGCGGTTATTTCGATATATCACTGTAGCGCAAGGTGCGCCACGGGCGCAGCCTTTCTGGCCTCGTTTCACTCGGCCAGCGGCTGCCATAATGCGCAGCCGAACTGGAAAAAAATGGTGTGCCCCGCCCGAAGGCGGGACACGGGTTTGGGGGACGCAAGCCCCGAAGGTGTGTGTTCTAGTCGAGGACGTTGTCCTTGACGGCCCAGCCAGCTACGGCGCCAATGACGCCGCCGACCATGGCGTACGTGGCCGAGGTAGTTATCTCGCCATTATCGACCAGCACGACGGTGTGAAGACCGCCACCAGCGAGGACACCGGGGTTGACTTCATTGAAGCCGCCCGCCATCGCGGTTACCACGAACAGCGTGCCGCCGACAGCCCAGGGGTCGGAGGTCGAGAGTAGGACCAGCACGAAGAAGGCCGTGCCGACCGCTGCAGCGCCAAGGGCGAACATGTCACCCGTCAGGACGCTGAAAGTCCCTCCTATCGCTGCGAAGCCGATGAACGCACCGCCAATCTGCGCTAGGACATATGCAATCGCATCGTCCTGCGACATCTTGTTCGACATAAAATTCCCGATGGACACCGCAGGGTTGAGGTGACATCCAGATATGGGTCCCATGACGTGCATCAGGACCATGAGGGTTACACCGAAGGCAAAAGCCCCCTCGAAACCCCCACCAAGCGCGCCGAAAGCAGTGAGGCCTATGAAAACCAGGAAAAAGGTTCCCATGACCTCGGCACTGACGGCCTTCATGTTCGTGTCTTCAAACATTGGTGGACACCAGTCATGGGGTGTAGAAAGGTCTATTTAATAATTTCGGTAACGTTTTATAGTTAAATCATTCATTAGGTACCACCTTTCCGGGACTTTGCGGGGTGGTTGCAACACCCCTCCGCCAGCGCCATTAAATGGCTCGCCGGACGTGGTGTGGTGATGATTTCGATTGCGAAGCCGCTAATCGGCGACGAGGAGCAGCGCGAGGTCGCACGCGTCCTCGGCTCGGGCTCGCTGGCGCAAGGCCCTGAAGTGGCGGCGTTCGAGGCCGAGTTCGCCGCTTATTGCGGGACGAAGCACGCGCTCGCGACGACCAACGGCACCACCGCACTGCATCTGGCGCTGCTCGCGGCGGGTGTCGGCCCGGGCGACGAGGTCATCACGACTCCCTTCTCGTTCTTTGCCTCCGCGTCGAGCATCCGCATGGCGGGCGCGAAGCCGGTCTTCGTCGACCTCGAACGTGACGGCTACACGCTCGACCCCGCGGCGGTCGCGGCCGCCATCACCCCGCGCACGAAGGCGGTGATGCCGGTCCACCTCTACGGCGAGCTGTGTGACATGGACGCGCTGCGGGAGGCGTGCGCTGCGGTGCCCATCATCGAGGACGCCTGCCAGGCGCACGGTGCCGACGCGGGTGGCCGTGCGGGGTCGCACGGACTCGCGGGCTGCTTCAGCTTCTACCCCACCAAGAACATGACCACCGGCGAGGGCGGCATGGTGACGACCGACGACGACGAGGTCGCCGCGGCGGTAGTGCAATTGCGCGCGCACGGGCAGGGCGAGCGGTACGAGCATCTGCAGCTGGGGTTCAACTACCGCATGACTGATATCGCCGCCGCGATTGGCCGTGTGCAGCTGCGCAAGCTCGACGGCTACAACGCGGCGCGCCGCGCCAACGCGCGGCGCTACAGCGCGGAGCTGGCCGACTGCGTGCAGGTTCCCGAGGAACGGCGCGGTCATGTCTTCCACCAGTACACCATCCAGTCTGACGCGCGCGACGCGCTGCGCGAACACCTCGCGCAGCGCGACATCGGCAGCGGCGTCTACTATCCCTCGCTGCTCTACGAGGCGCGGCCACTGGCGGAGTTTGCCGCGCCGACGCCGCGGGCGGCGGCGCTACCCGCGCGCGTGCTATCCCTGCCGGTGCATCCCGGCCTCTCGGAGGACGACGTCGGGACGGTCATCGAGGCGGTGCGCGACTTCGCGCCAACGGCTTAAAGCGGCACCGGACTCCCCCGCTCCCGCGAGGCAGCGATGGCAGACGAGCAGGCAGAGATGGGACAGCCGGCGCCCGAGTTCGAGGGCGCCGCAATTCGCTGGAACCCGCGCAAGAAGCGGTTCGAGGAGCGGCTGGTGAGCCTGGTGGAGAACTGCAAGCGCGGCCACTGGACCGTCCTGTTCTTCTATCCGCGCGATTTTTCGGGCCTTTGCCCGACCGAGCTGCACGCCCTCAACCGCCGACTGCGCGACTTTGAGCAGGCGGGCGCGCAGGTCATCGGCTGCTCGACCGACTCGAAGCAGAGCCATCAGGCGTGGATGGAGCGCCCGCGCACGCGCGGCGGCATCGACAAGCTGGGCTACCCCCTGCTCGAGGACCCCTCGCTGCGCACCAGCCGCGCCTACGGCGTCCTCGACGAGCGCGCCGGGATGGCGCTCCGCGGCACCTTCATCATCGACGACCGGAGCATCGTCCGCGCCTACTCGGTCTACCCCGCCGGCACCGGCCGCAACATTGACGAAATCGTGCGGCTGCTGCAAGCTTTGCAGACCGGGAAATCGTGCCCCGCCAGCTGGCGGCCGGGCCGGAAGACACTATGAGCCCGGCCGCCTGGGCGCAGCCTAGCGCCGGAGTCTGGCGTCTCCGTCGCGGCTGCTGGCGCCCCGGCCGCAAAACGCTGTGAAGCATGGGCTTCGCGCACACCTCCATCACCGTCCGCGACATGGAGGCGAGCATCGCCTTCTACGAGCGCTGGCTCGGGATGCGGCTCGAGCGGCGCCATCCGATCGAGAGCACCCGCGCTGACATAGCCTTCCTCGAAGACCCCGCCACCGGCGCGCTGCTCGAGCTGACCTGGTGGTGGGACAAGCAGGACTGGAACGCGGGCGACGAGCTGGACCACCTCGCGTTCTATGTCCCCGACGTAGCCGCGCTCGTCGCGGAGGCCCGCAAGGCGGGCGTCGAAATCGCGAAGGAGCCTTATTCGCTACCCGGCTCGGCGACGAAACTGGCATTCCTCAAGGACCCCAATGGGATATGGATTGAGCTGATTGAGAGGACGGGAAAGGGTTAAGCGCGGCGTCAAATCACAGGATGTGGTAAGTTCGGCTACAATTCAGTTAATCAAAAAAGACTTAGAGGTTTCGTCTGACGCTAAACAGAAAAGTAATCAATGGCTGGAATATAGGAGTAATTTCCTAACGGCTTCTGATGTAGCCGTAGCGTTAAACCAAAGCCCATTCAAGAGCCCAGAGGATTTACTAATTGAGAAGTTAGGTAAAAAACCAGATGTTGATATAGATGAAGAAATTGTAGCTTGGGGTAATAAATATGAAGAAGAGGCCATACAAAAATACGAAAAATACTATAATTGTACAGTAGAACGAGAGTTAAATCTCCTTAATAATCAAAAGTT
>JASMLC010000017.1:409-25221 GCA_030748895.1 Candidatus Poseidoniia archaeon | reverse complement strand
CCGGTTCTTTCTCCGCATCCGCTTCCCCCGCCGCCATCAACACCAGCGCGAAGCCGGCAAGCAGCAGCAGGAACGGCCGTGGGCGCATCGGGGCTGTAACAGCGGTATACTATAGGACTTCCGCAGACCCCGGCTGAAACCGTTTTATACCGTCCCCCTTCGGCGCGGGCATGGAGGAGTCCATCTGCCAGATTGAGATTGAGTCAGCGAAAGCCGACTTCGTGGCGCGGGTGACTACCAGCATGGGTGGTGCGCGCGAGATACGGAGCATCCGCTTCGATTCGCTGCTGAACCTCCTGATGTCCGAGCTGCACGCCGAGTTCGAGCCCGACCTTCAGGGCGAGGAAACCGAGCCCGATTACTGATGAGCTGGCTCGCGGTGGCCGGGGTCGCCCTCGGCGTCGCGGCCGGCTGGGCAGTGCTGCGCTACGCGGCGCGGAAGCGCGGCGGACAGCGGCCGACGCTGGGCGAGCTGATGTTCCCGGTGCACCACACCGACCGCCGGCAGGACGATGAACGCGAGGATTAGCGCCGTCTGGGGGTCGCCTGTCGAAGCCGCGACTGCGGCGCCTGCCGCAGTGCCTTGCGGGGTCGCTGGCGGGGCGTTCGGCGCGGAGGGAACCGTTATTTATCCGGCAGGCTCACGGCGGCGGATGCGCCATGACGTGCTCGTGCTGTCCCTGCTGGGGCTCGCACTGTTTCTCGCCGCCGGTTCCGAGGCGGCTGCCCCTGAGGCCACCATTTTACAGATTGACCCGCAGGAGGTCAATAAAGATTCCAGCACTCCAATTAATTTCGATGGACAGTTTTCCGACGGAGATGACGATCAACTCGAGTTCGTTTACTGGAATTCATCAATTGATGTTGTCATTCATAGCGGCTCCGAGTTTTCTGATCTAAGCTTCCAGCGTCAGTCAGGTGAGTTCAGCCAAGGCAACCACACAATTACGCTACAGGTGAAGGCCGGCGGTGAGTGGAGCGTGAAGAACGAGAGTTGGCTCAACGTGACTGGACCGCCGCCGCGCAACCCGGATGCAAGCATCAGTATAAACCCGCCCGAAGCCCATCAAGGTGAAGAAATCAATTTCCTTGGTTCAGGTACCTATTACGATCCCGCCACCAGTATTGTCGCCTACGAGTGGTATCTGGACGGGGCATACTACAGCGACGAAATGACATTCGCTGACAGTGGCATCAGCGTTGGGAATCACACCATGGAGCTGATTGTTGAGGACAATGAAGGCCTGCGTAGTGAACCAGCACAGGAGCCTTTCCAGATTATGCCACCGATTCCGCTGGCGCACATTGACTCGATTGATCCCAGCCCTGCCAAGGTCGGAGACATAATTACCTTCAGTGGGCACTGCACCGGGTCCAGTGGTGCGGAGGAAGAGTGTGACGAGTATCGCTGGGATATCCGCTCGGGTACCAACGGCTTGACGCTCTTTACACTTTATGGCAAGACAGTTATGGTCGACAATCTGACAGAAGGCGAAGACGGTGAAGCTGCAGGTTACGAGGCGTGGTTCCGTATTATAGACACCAACGGCACGGTGTCTTCGTGGGTATCCGAGGATTTCTCGGTCGGTCCACCTAATGAACCGCCAGTGGCGACCATCACCATATCGCCTGACCCCCTCCCCGGCAGCAGTTTCGTGCCAGAATATTATCAGTTCTTCGATATAACCTTCAGCAGCGCCAGCTCGAGCGATTCCGACGGAGTTATCGAGGGGTGGCGCTGGTGGTTCGATGGCGTACTGATTGCTACTACTGCTGACTGGACCACCAGCTTCGACGCACCGCGCGACGGGACGGTGAGGTTACAGGTAATGGACAATGACGGCGCCTGGAGCGGCAACAACACACGTTCGTTCAGGACTGTCACCAACACGCCGCCCACCGCCATAATATCGCTCTCGCTTGCCGAAGTAGAGGTTGATGCACCAGTTACGCTCAGCGGAAGTGGTAGCGACGCTGAGGGTCACATCGCAGGCTGGGAATGGCAGCTCGACGGGGTCGTCGTCGCGACCACGCAGAACGCGACCGTCAGTAGCAACATCACCGGCGCACACACCGTGATGCTGACCGTGACCGATGACGGTGGGTTGCAGGCGAACGCCAGCGCCAGTTTCACGGTCAAGGAGCTGGACATAATCGCCGAAAAATATTTTGACGTCTCAGTCTCACCTCTCAACGCAGCTATAGGTGAGGATATCACGATTGACCTGACCGGGACTACGGGTCCGGTGGAGGAGTTCGAAATCAACATTGACGGTGACATCACGACGACGCAGGACCGTACGGTCACAATCAGCTTCGATGCCAAAGGCGCCTACAACCTAGATATCACTGTTTGGTGGTCAGACGGAACGTCTTTTGACCAGAGCCGCGATTTCTACACCACTACGGTTACCGTCACCAAGTCTGGTGGGGGTAGTGGAGGTGGTGATGCTGGCGGTGATGGTGACGACAGCGACGGTAGCGGCGGCGGGATTCCCGGCCCCGGCCTGCTGGCAGCACTGGCTGGCCTCGGGCTGGCAGCGCGCAGGCGGCGCTAGAGGTAGGACTTCTCTTCCCGCAGCCGCCATGTAATCAGCAGCAGCCAGCCGCCCATGAATAGCTCGCTGCCCGCCAGCGCGATGAATAGCGGGCGGTTAGCGTCCGGCTCGTCCAGTGGCTCCTCCCAGCTGACGATGACCCACAACTGCTGCTGCTCGACGTTGCCGTCGCTGTAAGTGGCAGTGCAGGTGACGTTGTACGCCCCCGCGGCGTGAAGCACCTGCGTCGAGCTGGCCGAGTAATTATAGCGGCTGCCGTTCTCCGCCGGGTGACGGCTGAAGTCCCATTTGACGCTGGTGTTGGCCGGCACCACTGCGACAAACTCGACGCTGGCGCCCGAGTCTACCAGCAGCAGCCGTGCCTCGCCGTTGGCGCTCGCATCGAGTTCGCCTGTGGCAGCCGGGAGCAGGAATAGCGCGAGCAGCAGCAGGGTGCTACAGCTGGACCTGCCCATACTCGCTGGAGAGCTTGCGCGCTTCCGTCTTGCGACACTCGCCGCAGAAGAGCTCGCCGTCGACCATTTTCAGGTGGTCGCGGCAGCCGCTACAGCGCGCGCCGACAACCCCATCACTGCCAGACTTGGTGTTGAGCTTCAGCGCCGGCCTGGTTTCGTCAACCCGCGCCTGAACAAGGTCGTTGACGCTGTAGACGTCATTGGTGTTGGAAACGTAATCCTCGGACATGCGCGCGACGTGCAGCGACCCCATGACCCACGTGCCGACTTGCCGTGATTTGCCCTTGACGCGCACGACCTCGATCGTCGCCATCTTTTCGCGCAGTGACTGGATGCGCCCCAGCACCCGGTCGCCGGTGTGGATTTCGAGCGGCACCGAGACCACCGGTTTCACCCGCAGCTCGGTGTGTTCCTCGTCGCGCACCAGTTCGCCGGTCAGCGCGGCGAAAAGCTCGCCGTCGCGCTCGTAGACGCCCGGTCCGGGCATGTATTCCATTGCACTCGCAAGTCGGTCTCCCGGCAGTGTCAGGCTCATCGCGCGCCGACCGGGTGCAGGTGATAAAGGGTTCCCTCGACCGTTTTCCGCTCGCGCGTGTGGTACGGCATGGTCCGCTCCAGCTCCAGGTCAACAGGCCACGCGTCCGCGACGGCACCGCCGAGCTGCTCGACGTAGCGGCGCAGGAAGCGGTCGCTGACCGCCGGCTGGAGCGACCAGACGCTGCCGGCGGTCGCCAGCGCAGCGCGCAGGAACGGCCGGTCGGCGCCCGGCCGCTGCGCACCCCACGGGGGGTTCATGATGACCGTCTCGACGCCTTGCGTCCAGTTCTCGACTGGCTCGCAGCGCCACTCCACCGCCAGCCCCGCGTCGGCCGCCGCCTCGCGCGCGACCGCTAGCGCGGTGTCGTCCAGCTCCACGCCCGTGACTTCGGCGCCGAGGAACGCCGCGCCGAGCGCCAGTCGGCCAGTGCCACAGCCGAGGTCGGCAACGCTTCCTGCGAGGTCGCCCCTCTGCCAGACGCGCTCGAGCAGCTCGAGCGCGCCCTCTGCCGGCGTCGGGTACTGCTCCAGCTCGCGCTGCGGGTCGGGGAAGCCGGGAATCGCGCGCAGCAGCCGGTCGAGGCGCGCGCGCGGGAAGCGGCTCACGCGATGCGCCAGCGACCATGGGCGGGCGAGAAGATACGCCCGTCCTTGCTTAGCTGCTGGAGGTATTTTTCGCAGTCTGTGCGCGAGAACCCCTGTTCTTCGAGCAGGTCGAGGACTTCCAGCTCGTCAGTGCCTTCATCGCCTCCCTTGCGGATGAAGCGCACAATCATCGCCAGCGGGTCCTCCTTCTGCTTTCGCTCCTTCGCGGTCAGGCCGGTGAAGGCCATGTCGATATCGCCGTGGAGTGTGATGGTGAGGAACAGTGTCAGCATCTCGATGGCGCGGTCGGCGTTCTCTGGCCCGACAGTGTGCGAAAGGTGCATGCGCGCGTCCGCCTCGGCCAGCCGGATTAGCGATTCCAGCTGCCGCGGGGTAATCGGAAACACCTGCTCTTCTTCCTCGCCGCGCTGCTGGTAAGACTTGCGCATCGAGGTGTAGTGGTCCTTCAGCTTCTGCTGCGCCTGCGGCGTCATCACTGGCCGCAGTTTGCGCGCGTAGCCGACATAGAGCCGCAGCAGTTCGCGCAAAATCGCCGGCTGAAGCTCGCGTTCTTCCAGCTCGGTGTCCTCGCCGCTGCCAATAATCTCACCGGCGCGGTGCGACTCGAGAATTCGCGTCGCCAGTTCGGCATCGCGTTTTGGGTCGGGCTGGTCGACGATTATAAAAAAGATGTCGAAACGGCTCAGCAGCGTCACGGGCATATTCACCTGCCCCGGCAGCGGCCGCGTCATGTCGAAGCGGCTCCGCTTGGGATTGGCTGCCGCGAGTAATGAACACTTCGCGTGCAACTGTGCGTTGATGCCGGCCTTGGCAATAGTCACCGTCTGCTGCTCCATCGCCTCGTGCATCGCCGAGCGGTCATTCTCATCCATCTTGTCAATTTCGTCAATACACGCCAGCCCGCCCGAGGCCAGCACCAGCGTCCCCGCCTCGAGCGTCCAGCGCCCTTCGCCAAACTCGTCGCGCACCGCCGCCGCGGTGAGGCCGGCCGCCGAGGAGGATTTCCCGGTCGCCATCACCCCGCGCGGTGCCAGCCGCGCGGCTGCCCGCAGTAGCTGCGACTTGGCGACGCCGGGGTCGCCCATCATCAGCACGTGGATGTCGCCGCGTATGCGGGCGCCATCAGGAAGATGCTTGTCGACGCCGCCGAAGAGCTGCATCGCAATCGCCTCTTTTTGCCACTTCATGCCGTAAATCGAGGGTGCTATCGAGTTGATGATGCGCTCGCGCAGGTCGGGGTGGCGTGACAGCTCGAGGATTTGCTCCATCTCCTCCTCGGTCGGCTCGAGGTTCTCGACTTCCGCTTCGCGCTCGTCAATCGAGTGCGCGTAGAGGTAGACATCGAACTCGGTCCGCGCCCGTCGCCCGGTATACTGCGCGCGGGTCCGCATCACTCCTACGACCGCAATCCGGTCGCCGGGACGCGCCTGCGCCGCGAGTGAGCTCTCGACGAAAATCGTCAGCCGTTCCGGCTGTGCGCCGGGCGGGAGGTCCTCGGGGAACTCCTGCAGCTCCAGCTTGTGCGAGTCGATGAACTGCGACTGCTCCTCGCGCAGCTGGAACTCGGTGCACTTGCATCCCTCCCCGATGCACTTGTTCGGCTCGCGCAGCGTGAAGAAATCCTGAATGACGCGCTGCCGGTGCCGCTCCCAGTTGCACTCGAAAAGCCCCACCTCCATGCGCGGGCGGACCGGCAGTGACTTGCGCACCAGCCCCCGCACCTTGACCATGCGGTAGAGGTGTTCCTTGCGCAGGTCCCGGATTTCCTCCTGATAGAGCTGGTCCGGGATTTCGAGCGGCGCAACGTCTAGCGTAATATCAGTGCGATGCTCTTCGCGCACGCGCTCCTGCGCCTCGTCGCTGACGAATTCCTTGACAACTTCGCGCGCTGCCTTCAGTGTGTTCTCGAGGTTCCAGAGCAGGTTATTCGAGAGCCGCGGGTGGAAGTCGGTAACATCTTCCCATGTGACGAAGACTGCTTTGTCGCCCTTGGGATAGACCTGCGCCACAGATTCAATCTGGTCACCATAGGTCGGCACCCGCTCCAGATCGACACCGCTGCCGCCGCAGACCGGGCACTTGCGCCCCCCATCACTGCTGCCACTACAGGCGGGGCAGCGCGGTATCTGGGCGCGCACACCGTTGCTGTCGACCGGCCGGAAACGGGTGTCCTGAAAGAACGAACGCCAGAGTTCGACAAGCTCTTCATTAGGGATGTCACGAGTCAAGGACCAGCCCGATACTGGCGGCTGTTAAAATGCTATTCGGCTACCCGCCGAAAATCCGGCTGATGAGTCCTTTCGGCTTCGCCGCCTCGATGTCAGCCAGAACTCCGACACGTCCTTCCTTGGCGACGGTGAAGTTGGGATTAATCTCCAGTGCCTTGTCGAACGCCTGCAGGGCGCTCGGCAGGTCACCCTGCGCCTTGAGCACAGTACCCTTGTTGACCCAGGTGTCGACGACGAACGAGTTGAGCTCCAGCGCGCTGTCAAACGCCGCCAGCGCCTCCTCATGCTTGTCGAGCCGGTAGAGCAGCACACCATGGTTACGGTGGAGCGTGTCGTCCTTGGGATGCATCCTGACTGCGTGCTCGGCCACCTTGAGTGCCTCCTCCAGCCGGTCCTGTTCCATCAGCACAATTACCAAGTCGCCGTGTGCCTCCTTGAAATCAGGCTGCGCGCCGATGGCGCGCTCGTAGCACTTGCCGGCGTCCTTGTACTTCTTCAGCAGTTGCAGGGTCTGCCCCTTGTTGTACCATGCTTCAGCGTCCTTGGAGTCGATGCGCAGCAGCGCGTTCCAGCACTTGTCCGCCTGCCCGTATTTCTTCAGCTTAGTCAGCAATACTCCCAGCGCCTTCCAGTTCTCCGTATCCTTTGGCGCGCGCTGTGAAGCCATCTGGTAAGCCTTGATGGCCTCCTCGTAGTCGCCAAAGACCTCGAGCACGTCGCCCTTGCCTTTGAGCGCCTCGGCGTTATCAGGATTAGCAAGCAGGGCGCCCTCGAAAGTGGTGCGGGCGCTATCGATATCGCCCTGCATGAATTGCACTTTGCCCAGCTCGACCTTCATCGACATGTTGCGGGGGTTGCTGCGCAGCCCTCCCTCGAGCAAGTTGGTAGCCGCCTCGAGGTCGCCATTATAGAGCAGTTTTGCGAGTTGTTTCCGCCAGTTGAGCTCCGCCATCGATTACACCGGGTTGAAAGTGAAGACACGAGTATCTTCACCGACTGAGTCCTCTTCCACGCTATAAGGATGTTGCATGATGCCCTTGAGCACGCCCGCAATACAGCCGGAGGTAAAGTTGCATGGCTCTGAAATCCCGATGACGTTTACCTCGAGCAGGCTCTCCACCTTGCAAACAACTCTCTCAGGGTTCGCCTCGAGGACGAACAGCAGGCCAAGGCCCGCCTCGGCCCACGCCTGATTGAGCAGCGCGTCAATCTGCCCTGTGTCGCCCGAGTAGTTGGCGGCGAGGCTCTCGCCGACCGTTTCACCGCAGCGGAAGAACGCCTTCTGGCCTTCCTCCTCGCCGAGCCCCTCAGTCAGCTCTTTCCAGAGTGTCCTGAGAAAGCTGCTCGGCAGCACCAGGATGTCGGCAGTCTGGGCGCCTATGTCCGAGTCGTAGAAGTCTTCCATCGGGCAGCCGCCCGTTTACCCCATCCCCTCGATCATCTGCGAAGCGATGCTCTGGAAAGCGTCATTGACGTTCCGGCCATCCTTGGCAGATGTGAGGAGGAAGGGTGCATTCAGCTTGTTGGAAACTTCCTGCATCTCCTTGTCACCGAAGAGCGCCTGGTCCATCAGGTCACACTTGTTGGCGAGCAGTACAACCGGGATTTCGCCAGTCACCTGCATCAGGGTCTTAATCCAGTCAATCGTCGATAGCAGCGTCTCGCGGCGGGTAATGTCGCAGACAATCATCGCCCCTTCAGCGCCACGGTAGTACGCCTGCTTGACGTTGCCGAGCGTCTTCTGGCCGGCAATATCCCAGATCATCAGCGTCACATCCATGTCCGGCTTCGCGCCGCCCGAGCGGAGCGGAACCTCCTTCTTGACAATCTTCGCCCCAATCGTGGTCAGGTACTTGTCATCAAAGGCGTCGATAACGAAGCGCCGGATGAGGCTGGTCTTGCCTACGGCAGGGTCGCCGAGCACTACTATTTTTTTCGAGATTTTCTTGGCTGCCATCATGGTTCAGGATCCTCTTTCAGGGCGAGCCCCGAGTTGTATTTAAGGATTCAGAGCGGTTGGCAGCGCGGGCAGGAGTGCGTCCCGCGCTGCGCGACAACGCTGCGCTCGACCGCCGTTCCACAGCGGTAGCACGGCTCGCCTGTACGGCGGAAGACCTGCAGGCGGTCGCGAAACCGCCCCGGCGCACCATTTGGGCCGGCGAAGTTCTGGACGGTCGTGCCGCCCGCGGCAATCGCGGCGCGCAGGATGCGACGAATGTGGCGATACAGCCGCCGCACTTCGCCGGCGGAGAGCGACGCGGCGGTCCGCAGCGGGTGGATGCGGGCGGCGTGGAGCGACTCGTCGACGTAGATATTCCCCAGCCCGGCGAGGAAGCGCTGGTCGAGCAGCAGCGGCTTCAACCTTGCCTTGCGGGGGGCCAGCATCGCCTCGAAGCGGGCGGCGGTGAAGGTGCGCGAGAGCGGCTCGGGGCCGAGGTGGCCCACCACTTCGCTGGCGCGCGCGACGAGCCAGGCGCGGCCGAACTTGCGCATGTCGACGAGGCAGAACCAGTCGCCGCCGTCGAGCCCGAACGCGACCGTGGTCCGCGCCGGCGGCTCGCGCGCCACCACCAGCCGGCCGGTCATGCGCAGGTGGACGACGAGCCAGCCGCGGTCGAGCCGCAGCAGCAGGAACTTGCCACGCCGCTCGAGCCGTACGATGCGGCGACCGGCGACCGGCAGTGGGGTCTCCGCGGCCCGCGGCCAGCGCGCTTCGGCGGCGGTGAGGGTACGCCCCGTTAGCAGCGGCGCGAGCGCGCGGCGGCAGGTCTCGACTTCGGGCAGCTCAGGCACGCAGCCGCAGGGCGGGAGCGGTTTTAATCCGGCCCACCCTCGCGTCGCGTGCTCAAAGTCCACAACAGCGCCAGCCGCAAGCTCGAGGAGTTCGCGCCGCGCGAGCCGGGCAGGGTGCGAATGTACGTCTGCGGCCTGACGGTCTACAACGACATGCACCTCGGCCACGCGCGCAGCTACGTCGCGTTCGATGCTATGCGGCGCTGGCTCGAGCACTCCGGCTACGCAGTCGAGCATGTCCAGAACCACACCGACGTCGATGACAAGATTATCGCGCGCGCCGTCGAGGAAGGCATTGCGCCGGCCGACCTTGCGGAGCGGTACATCGAGCGCACCAGCGCCGACCTCGGGGCATTGGGCGTGCGGCCGCCGCACCAGATGCCGCGCGCGACCGACTACGTCGAGCAGATGGTCGCGCTGGTTGCCGACCTGCTGGTGAAGGGGCACGCCTACGTCGCCCCGGCCGCAGAGGGGGCGCTGGCACCCGACGTCTACTTCGACGTCCCGTCGGCGAGCGAGCAGTTCGGGACGCTGACCGGGCAGTCGCTGGAAGAACTGGAGGCGGGCGCGCGGGTCGCGGTCGACCCGCGCAAGCGCAACCCGGCCGACTTCGCGCTCTGGAAGGGCGCCCGCGAGGGCGAGCCGTCGTGGGAAAGCCCGTGGGGGCTGGGTCGCCCCGGCTGGCACATCGAGTGTTCGGCGATGTCGCTGGCGCTGCTGGGGCCGCAGTTCGACATCCACGGCGGCGGGAGCGACCTGAAGTTCCCGCATCACGAGTCGGAAATTCTGCAGACCGAGTGCCACACCGGAAAACATCCGATGGTGCGCTACTGGCTGCACACGGGATTCCTGACCATCGACAAGGAAAAGATGTCGAAGTCGCTCGACAATTTCTTTCTCGTGCGAGACGTCCTGCAGCACTCCAGCGCCGAGGTGGTGCGGTTCTACCTGCTCAACGGCCACTACCGCTCGCCCATCGACTTCAGCGACGCTGCGCTTGATGAAGCCGCCGCCGCCCACGACCGGCTCGCAGCGACGCTCCACCGTTACCGCGCCGCGTCCCCGCAAGGCGCTGCGGCAGGCGCCGCAGGCGATGCCGCAGTCGCGGCCCCAACAGGCGACGGGCAGCCCGAGGCGCTGCGCGACGCGGTCGCGACCGCCCGCGCCGACTTTACGACAGCGATGGACGACGACTTCAACACTCGCGAGGCGCTCGCGGCGCTCTTCGGGCTGGCGCGCGAGGCGAACCGGCACGCGCCGGAATCGCTCGCGCCCGAACTGCGCGACGCGGTCGTCTCAACATTTGAGGAGCTGGGCGGCGAGGTGCTGGGGCTGTTCACACCACGCGAAGCGGCGGGGCCGAGCGATGCCGAAATCAAGGCACTGCTGGCGCAGCGCGAGGCGGCCCGCGACGCGCAGGAGTGGGCGGAGGCGGACCGGATACGCGACGAACTCGCGGAGCAGGGGGTCGAGGTGCAGGACACGCCGGACGGGGCACGCTGGCGACGCGTCTGAACTACTTCTTCGCAGCCTTTTTCTTCTTCGGCGCTGCCTTCTTTTTGCTCGCGGCTTTTTTCTTCTTCGCCGGCGCTTTCTTCTTCTTCGCTTCCTTCTTTTCGGGTTTGGTGCCTTCGTAGCTCTCGATGAAAATTATCTCTTCCAGGTCGGTGTGCTTGCGCAGCGCCGCGACGACGCGATACTTGGCCTGGAACCAGGCCGGGTCGAACTTGCAGCGGTCGGGGAGCGTGATTTCGGCGCGCTTGCCAGTGAGCGCGATTTCCGGCGTGTCGCCTGACGGGTATTCCATGTCGAACAGCGCCGCTACCTTGGCGTCCGCCTTCGAGACCTTCGACTTGATGGTGAACTTGAAGACCAGCTCCTTCCCCGCCAGATGCTGGTTGAAATCGACCCGCACGCGCGCGCCGTAGATTGCGACGAGGTGCGCATGCCGCCCCTCGATTTCCAGCTCTTCGCCGGGGTAGCCCTTGGCGTCGGGGCAGGTGCGGTTGAACCGCGTCCGCGACATGGTCTCGATGAGCTTCGGGTCGCGCTGGCCGTACGCCTCCTCGGGTGGCAGCGTCGCCTCGTTCGCTTCGCCCACCTTGCCTTTCTTCAGCGCTGCCTCGAGTCCGGGCACGAGGCGCCCCTCGCCGATAATGACCGTGATTGGCCCGTAAGGTCGTCCCTCTTCGTGGGCGCCGGCGTCCTTCGCCGCCTTCTCGAGCGTCGTGTCGAACAGTTCGCCGTCGCTGTGCCCCTCGTAGTCGAGGGTGATGATATCGCCATCCCGCATGGCGGCGCGTAAATGCGGCCGTATTAAGCGGTTGCGTCAGCACAGCCGCTTCCGCAAACCGCTTTCGCGAGCACATCAGGGTTAAACACGCCGCTCGCTGCGCCGCCATGAAACCGCGCCCGCCGCGCTCGATGGTCCTGCCGCGGATGGTAGTCACCGGCCCCGGCGTCATCGAGCAGCTGCCGGACGTCATCGCCGAGCTGGATTTGCCCGAGCGCGGGCTGCTGGTCTGCGACGCAGTCACCCGCTCGGTGGCGGGCGACCGCGTGCTTGGCTACCTTGAGGAGACGGGCCACCCGGTCGCGGTCATCGAAATCGACGGCGCCAGCATGGAGGAGCTGGCGCGGGTCGAGACGGCCGCCGACGGCTGCGGCTTTCTCGCCGGCGTGGGAGGCGGCCGCCCGGTCGACCTCGCCAAGCAGGCGGGCTACCACCTCGACCTGCCGTTCATCTCGGTCCCGACCGCGGCGTCACACGATGGTTTCGCCTCGGCGCGCGCCTCGATTCGTGCTGCCGGGCAGAAGACCTCGATGGAGGCGCGCCCGCCGATTGCGGTGGTCGCCGACACTACCATCATCGCCTCGGCACCGCATCGCCTGCTGGCGGCCGGCATCGGCGATATCGTCAGCAACCAGACTGCGGTGCTGGACTGGCAGCTCGGCCGCGACCGCGGCGAGGAGTATTCGGCGTACGCGGCGGCGCTCTCGGAGATGACCGCCCGGCTGGTCGAGGAAGACCCCGAACTGGTCGCCGGCGGCAGCGAGGAGGGGGTGCGGCTGGTGGTCAAGGCGCTGATTTCCTCAGGCGTCGCGATGTCGATTGCCGGCTCGTCGCGCCCCGCTTCGGGCGGCGAACACAAGTTCTCGCACTGGCTCGACGCCAACGCCGGCAGCCCCGCGCTGCACGGCGAGCAGTGCGGTGTCGGCTCGATTGTGACGATGCAGCTCCACGGCGGTGACTGGGAGCGCATCCGCGACACCCTTGCTGCGGCCGGCGCACCCACCACTGCGGAGCAGCTGGGGCTGGATGACGCCGACGTTCTTGAGGCGCTGCGCGAGGCGCACACCATCCGCCCGCAGCGCTACACTATCCTCGACCGCGAGCCGCCCGAAACGATTGAGCGGGCGGCTCGCGAGACTGGCGTCGTTTCCTGACGAGCAGTATTTAAGTGGGGGCTCTCTTTCCGAGAAGCAGGCTACCGGTTACAAGGGTCACTGCACTCAGGAAAATTACAGGCATACTGAGGTGGAAACCCTGAGTAAACCACTCGGGAACTCCCTCGTCCTGCGCCGCGAGGTAGGTCCACGCCACAAGGGTTTCGCCCATCAGGATTGAGGCGATGCATGCTTCGCTGCGGGTGCGCCGCCACCAGAGCAGCGCGACCGTGGTGGGGAAGAGCACGGCAAGCCCGGTGAACGCCTGTGAAACGACGTTAAAGATGGTATCTGGTGGGTCATACGCCAGCGCCAGCCCTACGATTGCAAGCGCTACAACCAGCCAGCGCCCCAGCGAATACTGCTGTTGCTCCTCCAGCTCAGTCATCGATGCGGCGATATCGCGGGTCAGGATGGAGGACATCGCCAGCAACTGCGAGTCGGCAGTTGACATGAATGCTGCCAGAGCCCCGGTCATCACCAGCGCCGCCAGCCATAGTGGTGCATGCTCGAGCAGCAGCATTGGGACTATCGAGTCACTCTCGGCTTTCGCGAGCCCCGGGAAGTCCAGGTTTCCGCTGACACCGAGCAGCACCGGTGCCAGGAAGAGCAGTGGCACAATAGTAGGATAGAGCCACGCTGCGGTACGGAGCGCCTGGTCTGACTCGGCGATGTAGAATCTCGAGAACAGCTGCGGAAACATCGGGACCACCATCGGCCAGAGCAGGGTATAGGAGAGCCACACCTGCCAGGTGATAGCTCCCTCCCGCATGAACTTCTGCGGGTGCGCGGTGGCGAGTTCTCCGCCCGCCGCACCGAAGCCGCCCAGCCCCTGCATCACCACCATCACTGCGGCAACCATCAGCCCCAGCATCAGCCCTCCCTGAAGCAGGTCGGTCCAGACCGAGGAGCGCATGCCGCCCAGCCAGATGTAGAGCAGCATCACGCCAGTCAGCAGCACGGCACCGTGAAATCCGTCAATACCGCCGTCGGTGAGCGACTCGAGGACAAGTCCGGCGCCGTATGGCTGGATGGCGAGGTAGGGGAGCGTGAAAATTACGAGCACGGCTCCATAGAGCCATCCCAGCAGTTGCGAGCCACTTTCGCCCGTGATAAGCTCCGGTGGTGTCAGGTATCCCTTCGCCTTGCCGAGTTTGTGGATTGGCACCCCCAGCAGCAGGATACTGAGCCCCACCAGACTAGTGCCGAATGCCATCAGTCCGTAGAAAGGCCAGCCAAGCCGGTAGCTCGCGCCGGCAAAACCAAGGAAGAAGAAAGCCGAGAAATTAGTCGCTGCGAGCGTGCAGAAAAGGACTAGTGGTGAGATGCGGCGCGATGCGACAAAATAGTCATCCAGCGTCGCAGCTCCCTGACGCCAGGACCGCCATCCAACCCAGAGGGAGCCGGCGAGGTAGATTGCCAGCACGGCCAGCACGGTCAGCGTCGCGCTCATGGATTCCACTCCCGCGCAAAGCGCCAGAGCGCGAACGCCAGCGCGAATTGTAGCACCAGCAGGTGGAAAACCCAGACCGGTAGCCAACCCCCGACTACGGCTTTCGAGCCCCACGCCCAGAGGTCCAGGCTCAGCAATGTAAGCAGGGCAAAAATACCTGCCCAGCGCAAGCCGGGCAGCCGGAATGGCCTAAGCTCCCTTTCGGGGGCCGTCACTCCTCTTCTTCGTCGCTACCGGCTGATGCCAGTCGCTCAACAAGGTCGGCCTTCTTTCCGGAAACGGGCAGTCCCTGCGTTTTCAGGAGTTCCTTGAGTTCCGGCACGGTGAGCGATTCGTAATCGGCATCCGCGTCCGCGGTTTCCTCGTCCGCTTCCTCCTCTTCCCCGGCCATGATGCGCTCCAGCTCATCTTCCGAGGGTGGGACTTCCATCAGTGCGTCGGGTGAGAGCACCTCAATCTTGGATATTTCGACGCGGCGCGTGGGGTAGATGGCGCGCAGTTCCTTGGCGAGGTCGCGCGCAAGGTCGCCCGAGTAGATGCGTTTCAGCGCCTCATTCAGCGCCAACTCGCTGAGGCTCTCGATAATGAGCTGGTTTGCCCGCGCCCGCAGCACTTTCTCCTGCGAGCGGCGAATACGGTTGTCGACCACCAGCATCGGCTTGAGCCGCAGGTGAACATCGTCGGCGGTGGTGAGGGTGAAATTGCAGTCGACGCGGCTGTTGCGGCGCCGAATCAGCGCCCGTTTGTAGTCGGAAGTCAGCCGGTGGCCGTCGTAGGTGGTGAAGGCGTTGGGGCCGCGCACTTCGCCGACACGGAAGCGCACGATGTAGTTTTTCTGCCCGAAATTGCCGCTGAGCTGGTCGAGTGAGACTTCGGCCACGCGACCCGTGACAGCCTCGGGGCTGTCGGCCGGCGTCCAGGCCATGACGGCATAGTTGAACATGGAGGGGGCGTGGAGCGAATACCACGATTTTCCCTTCCAGCGGTCCTTTACCTTGCGCTGCGCTTTAGCCATGCTTGCCTCCTCGGCCGCGGCGGACTGGCGGGTAGTTCATATACGTTGCCCCAGCTTGGACGAGGATGTTCAGCAAGCTCTTGCTGCCGCTGGACCCTTCCAAGCGGCTCAAGGCGGCGACCGACTACTCGCTGACGCTGGCGCGCCGGCTGAAGCTGCCGCTGGTGGCGGCCTACATCGCCAACCCGGCCAAGACCGGTGCTGGCAGCGAGTTGCAGGACCCCGAGAAGTGCTTCTTCCCGCTGGGCGAGCGCGAGCTGAAGCGGTTCTCCGCGTCGGTCAGCGACGTCGAGGTGGAGCCGCTGCTGCGGTGCGGCGAGCGCAACCTCGTGCTGGCGCACATGGTCGCCGAGGAGCAGGCGGGCGACACGCTGGTGCTGGGGCCGTTCCGGTCGCGGCTAACGCGCTTCTTCACCGGCTCGGAGGTCGAGCGCATCCTCGAGGACGTGCAGTGCCACGCCTTTGTCGTGCGGCATGAGCAGCCGCTGCCGGGGCCGGGCGGGCCGGCGCTGGTGGCATTCGACGGCCCGCAGCTGCCGGAACGGGCGATGCAGCTGGTCGAGCAGCTGGCGCGCACCTTCGGTTGTGACCTCGAGCTGCTGCACCTTGGCGAGGACATCCACGGCGGTGCGGCGGCACTCGATGACGCGGTGCTTGAGCTGCGTGGCAAACTGGGCGGCGAGTTCCACGTCACCTCGACGATTGCACCGCTGCGCGGGCTCTGGCGGCGAAACCTTGCGGCGACTAACCGCACCATCGCTGCGGAGGGGGCGCGGCTGGTAGTACTGCCCGACATCGAGGATGCCGTCTCGGTGGCGCTGCTGCACGAGCTGGTGCTTGACGCCCACCGCCCGGTCTGCGTGCTGCGATGAGCGACGACCGGGAGAATCTCAGGCGCCGTGCCGATTTACTGCGGCTGCGGGCTCAGCCGCGGCGCCATACGCTGCCCTACCGCCTCTGGCTCAACCGGACTTTCCGCAAGCTGCTCGCGGGCGGCATAATCCTGTTCGTAATCTGGCTGCTGCTGCTCACCACCGCGCTGCCGGCCGACGGGCGGCACGTCCTGCTCTTCTTCCTGCTCATCATCTATCTCTGGGTTTCCGAAGTCTTTCCGTTGCCCGTGACGGCGCTGATGGCCGGCACCGGGCTGGTGCTGCTTGGTCTGCGCAGCCGCGACGACGCCTTCGCGCCGTATGCGTCCGACGCGGTGTTCATGATTCTGGGCTCGCTGATTATCGCGCAGGGAATTTCGGCTTCGGGAACCGAATCGCTGATTATCCGCAAGCTGCTGGCGCCCTTCACCGCCTCGACCTATCGCCTGCTGGGGGGGCTCATCATCGTCTCGACGCTGATGGCGGCGGTGATTCCCGACCATTCGGTGGCGGCCATCATGCTCCCCATCGTGCTGACTGTCATCGACAAGACCGACATCCGCGACCACCCGCGCGAGATGGTCGCGTTCACCCTCGCGGTCGCTTTCGGCTGCTCCATTGCCGGGCTCGCGACGCCGTCCGGCGGGGCGCGCAACGTGATTGCCATCGGCTTCCTGCAGCAATATGGCCTGCAAATCGACTACCTCGACTGGGTCGTGCTGGCAGCGCCGATTACGCTGGCGCTGATGCCGTTGCTCTTCCTGACGCTGATTCTCGCTAACCGGCTGCGCAACCGCTCGCTGGACTACCACCTGCCGCCAGCCGAGCCGCTACGCGACCGGCAGCTGCTGGCGCTCGCCATCCTCGGCGGCACGTTCCTGCTCTTCCTGACTTCGGGCCGCACCGGGCTGACGCTCGGGACGGTGGCGATGCTCGGCGCGATTGCGATGCACGTCAGCGGGGTGCTGGAGTGGGACGACAGCCGCCGCCAGCTGCGCTGGGGCGTGATGTTCATCTACGGCGCGGCGCTGACGCTGGGCGCGGCGATGGTTGACCACGGCGTCGCCGAATGGCTGGCGCTCGGCATCTTCGGGCTGGTGGAGGGGGGTGGCGAATTGCTGCTCTTCTCGGTAATCATCCTGCTCGGCGTCGCGCTGACCAACATCATGTCCGACGGCGCCGCGGCGGCGGTACTGGTGCCGATTACCCTCGCGGTGGGCGTCGCGGCGGGGCTGGAGCTGGCGGTCGTCGCTATCCTGACCGCCATCTCGACCGCTTTCGCGTTCATGACCGCTTTCGGCACGCCGCCCAACCTGATAGTCCACGCCTCCGGCATCCCCTCCTCGGCTGATTTCGTCCGCAACGGCGTGCCGATGGTGCTGCTGGCGGTGCTGGTGCTGCTCGCTGCGCAGCGCTACTACTGGCCCATCGCGCTCGAGTGGACCGGTCTCTAGTCGCGCCCGCGCCGCGCCGCTTCCGAAAGGCCGCCGACGAAGGCGAAAACCACGACGGTGATGAAGACCGCCGACCCGGAATCGGGCAGCTGCGCAAGCACTCCCAGCGCGCCCCCGCCCGGCGTGTAGTCGAGCCACTCGCCCAGCGCAGCGCCAAGGTCCTGTGGCCCCGCCCCCGGCGGCAGCCCGCCGGCGCTCGCGAGCCCGGCGACCGCGGCGACCAGCAGGAACGGCAGCATCGCCGCCGTCAGCGCCCGCGCGGGGTCGCCCGCCAGGCGACCGCCAAAGTAGCCGCCGACCGCGGCCGCCAGCGAGCCGGGCAGCCCCAGCAGCCCGAACAGCACCGTCGTGCCGAGGATGCAGCCGAATCCCGCGGGAACGCCGCTTCGCAGCAGCTCAAGCGGGCTCGCCGCTCGCGGCGAGCCCACGCCAGCGGGCGACGGCGGTCGCTCGCCCTCCCCCGTCGGCGCGGGCGCAGCCTCCGACTCCAGCTCCGGCAGCTCGGGGAGCTCGCGCCGCGCGGTGCGCACCGCGGACGCTCCGTCCGCCTTCCCGGCGCCTTCGGGGATGCCGAAGAGCTTCCGCTCCATCTGCTCCCAGGGGTCCTGCCCGTCGGCCACGGGCGGCGCGAGCCGTCGCGCGCATATAAACGGCGCGACACGGAATTAATATAGCACCCAGCCCACAGCGGCGAAGACCCCGGAGCTCCATGGAAGTATTGACGGCAGACTCACTCGCAACCGCCATCCGCAACAGCGCTGAATACGCGCACCTCGGCGACGATGAAGCGGGCTACCTCGCGGAGCACATCCTGAACTTCTTTGGCTACAGCGACCGCATTATCGACAACGTGCTGCACCCCGAGGACCGCGATACATTCTACATGCTCGAAGATACCGGTTTGATGGAGACCGAGCGCGAGGAAACCACGCTCTACGACGGTCGCGAGTGGCGCATCCATTACTGGCTCATGAAGCACCGCGAAATCTTCAACCGCTGTGCCTCCGGCCCGCAGTCCGAGCCCGAGGTGGCGGAGCCGTCAGTCTACGACGGAATCCCCGATAACATCTGGGCGCGCGAAGAGCCCGAAGACGAAGATGAGGCGTAGCGCCGCGCTAGCCTCTTAACCGCCGCCTGCACGGGGAGGCGCGAGCCACCGTTGCTTAGCCCGGTAGAGCGGCTGATTCGTAATCAGCAGGTCGAGGGTTCGAATCCCTCCGGTGGCTCCATTACTTGTCGTAACCGCCTTCATCGAAACGCCGTTTCGAGTGCCGCAGCGCCTCGAGCACCGGCATTACCCGGCCCGACATGAACGCGATGCAGGCGCCGCCGCCCGTGGATACGTGATTGACCCGGTCGGCGAGCCCCATCTGGGTGAACGCCATCGCGGTCTCGCCGCCGCCGACGACCGTCAGCGCGTCGCTGTTGGCCATGGCGGTGAAGATTTCGCGCGTTCCGGCGGCGAATTCGGGATTCTCGAAGACGCCCATCGGCCCGTTGGCGATGACCGTGCCGGCGCGCTCGATGCGTTGCAGGTAGGCGACCAGCGTCTCGAGGCCGATGTCGTGGACCGGGTGCCTGGTCGGCAGCTCGCTCACCGGCAGGCCGTGGCGCAGGCCGCCGTCGCTGACCGCGACGTCGAGCGGCACGACGAGGCGGTCGCCGAACTCCTTGCGGAGCGCTGCCGCGTCGGCGACCACCGCTTCCCAGTCGGCGATGCGGTCGCGGATGAAGGCGGTGCTCGGCTCGCCAATGTCGACGCCGCCGGCGAGCAGGAAAATATTGGCGACGACGCCCCCCGTCAGCACCTCGTCGACGCCTTGCGAAAGGAAGTGGCGCGCAATCGCGACCGAGTCGGCCGCCTTGCTGCCGCCCAGCAGCGCAATCCGCGGCGCGGGTCCGTCGGCGATGGCGCCGCCCAGTTTGCGCAGCTCGCGCTCCATCACGAGCCCGGTCGCCATCGGCAGCGTCTCGGCGAAGCCGACCAGCGACGGCTGGCAGCGATGGGCGGCCGCGAAGGCGTCGTTGACGAAAATGTCGGCCAGCGGCGCGAGGTTGCGCACCAGCGCGGTGTCGGCCTGCGGCGCGAAGCCCTTGCCGTTCCATGAATTGACTGCCACCTCCTCCGGGTCGAAGCGGACGTTGTCGAGCATCACTACTTCGCCCGGCCTCAGGCTGGCGATGGCGTCGCGTGCCAGCTCGCCGTGGATGTCGGGGACGAACTCGACCGGCCGGTCGAGCAGGTGCGCCAGCCGCCGCGCATGCCGTTCGAGCGGGGCGCAGTCGAGCAGGCCGGGGCGCGACTGGTGCGCCAGGATGGCGACCTTTGCGCCGGCATCCGCCAGCAGTTGCACTGTCGCGGCATGGCGCCGGATGCGCGTGTCATCCAGCAGCGCGCCGGTCTCCGGGTTGAGGGAGGAGTTAATGTCAACCCGCAGCAGCACTGTCTTCCCGCCGGGCGGCAGGTCGTCCAGCGTCAGGAAGCTGTCGCCCACGGCGGGGGATAAGGGGTGTTTCTAAACCTTTTGTCCAATCCAGCCCTGCAAATCAGGATTGCCTGGGTCAGGACTGCTCGCGCTCGATATGCCGCCCGACGACGATGAAGTGCGCGATAGCCGCTTCAATCTGGATGCGCGCCGTCGCGCCCTCGGAGAGCCGGAAGTCAGCCTCGGCCAGCTTCTCGATGAGTTGCACCTTCGCCTCATCGGGAATCTCCAGCTCGCGCACCGTGCGGTGCATCTGCCGCAGGATATCCTCGCCCGCGAGGCCATAGGTGATAATCAGCGCGTCGAGCCGCTCGCGCGCGCCGGCGAAGTTGCCCTGCAACGCCAGCTCCAGCGCTTCGCGCACTTCGCCCGGCCGCGCCGCCGAGACCGCCTGATAGACCACCTCGGCGGTGATGGTCTCGCTGTCGGCGGCGGCCGCCATCTGGAGCGAGTTGATGGCGCGGCGCAAATCCCCTTGCGCCAGATACGCCAGCGCCTCGTACGCTTCGTCGTCTATCTTTAGCTTCTCGCGGCCGGCGATGAACTTCAGGTAGCGCTGCACATCCTCGCCCTGCAGCGGCCGGAAGCGGAAGACCGCACAGCGCGACTGGATGGGCTCGATGATTTTCGAGGAGTAGTTGCACGACATGACGAAGCGGCAGGTGCGCGAATACTTCTCCATCGTGCGGCGCAGCGCCGCCTGCGCCGCACTCGTCAGCGCGTCGGCCTCATCGAGGAAGATAATCTTGAAGCCGCCTTCGCCAATCGGCGCGGTGCGCGCGAACTCCTTGATTTTGCCGCGCACGACGTCAATCCCGCGCTCGTCGGAAGCGTTCAGTTCGTGGAGGTTGTGCTGCCAGTATTCGCCGAACATCTCCTTCGCCAGCGCCAGCGAGCAGGTAGTCTTCCCCGTCCCGGCCGGCCCCGCGAAGAGCAGGTGCGGCATCGACTTCTCGCGCACGTAGCTCGCGAGCCGGGTCGTCACCGCCGATTGCCCAACCACCTCGGCGAGCATGGCGGGGCGGTATTTCTCGACCCAGATTTCTTCCATCACGGGGGCAGCAGCCGCCTGAATTAAAGGCGGCGGCTGCGATTCCCATTTATAGTCCCCGGATTCGGCCCCCCCATGGCGTCCTACAGCGGGGTAGATTTCTACAACCTCGAGCAGCACCTCACCGAGGAGGAGCGTATGGTGCGCGACACGGTGCGCGACTGGACCGGGGAAAACGTGCTGCCGGTCATCGAGGAGCACTACATGGCCGGCACTTTCCCGATGGACCTCCTGCCGCAAATCGGCGAGATGGGGCTCTTCGGCTGCAACCTCGAGGGCTACGGCTGCGCCGGCCTCTCGAACGTCGCCTACGGGCTCGTGTGCCAGGAGCTGGAGCGGGGCGACTCGGCGCTGCGCAGCTTCGTCTCGGTGCAGGGCTCGCTCTCGATGTATCCCATCCACGCCTTCGGCTCCGAAGAGCAGAAGCAGCGTTACCTGCCGGGAATGGCTGCGGGCAAGCTCATCGGCTGCTTCGGGCTGACCGAACCGGACCACGGCTCCGATCCGGGACGCATGGAAACTAAGGCAACTGCCGACGGCGACGGCTACATCCTCAACGGCGCCAAGATGTGGATTACCAACGGCACCATCGCCGACCTGGCGATAGTGTGGGCCAAGCTCGACGGGAAAGTCCGTGGTTTTATCGTCGAAAAGGGCGACTCTGGATTTTCGGCGCCGGAGATGAAGGGCAAGCATTCGCTACGCGCTTCGGTCACCAGCGAGCTGGTCTTGCAGGACTGCCGCATCCCCGGCGACCGCATCCTGCCTGACGTCAGCGGGCTGAAGGGGCCGCTATCGTGCCTGACACAGGCGCGCTACGGCATCGTCTGGGGCGCGCTCGGCGCCGCGATGGGCTGCTACCACGCCTCGGTCGAATACGCCAAGTCGCGCATCATGTTCGGCAAGCCCATCGGCGGCTTCCAGCTGGTGCAGAACAAGCTGGCGTGGATGCTGCGCGAGATTACGAAAGGCCAGCTGCTCGCCTATCACCTTGGCCGCGCCAAGGACAAGGGCGAGGCTTCGCCCGAGATGGTCTCGCTGGGAAAGATGAACAACGTTGATGTCGCGCTGAACATCGCGCGCATGGCACGCGATATCCACGGCGCCAACGGCATCCTCAACGAGTACCCTATAATGCGCCACATGGCCAACCTCGAAAGCGTTTCCACCTACGAGGGGACGCACGATATCCACAACCTGATTCTCGGCAAGTGGATTACGGGAATCCAGGCATTCGAGTAGCTCAGCGCCGTCATCGCGTTGCGCAGACGATACTGAATCACTATGTTCTTCGGGAGTGAGGGGGTCACAAACCTGATTCTTCTTTTTCTTCTTCCTTGTCTGATTCCTCTTCTTCTACATCATCTTGGTCTTGTTGTTCATCATTCCCTTTTCCAAGATTAGTGTATCTGGCCCAAAGGACCAAGATACTTGGCAAGACCCATACAGATGCCAGGAAGGAATAGAAGATCGTCAGTGCGGTCATTGTCCCGAATTGTTTCATTGGAGGCAGTATCGCAAAAAACAGGACCCCGAATCCCAGAACAGTAGTCATGGCCGCCCCGAATAGCGCCGACCCCGTATTCTTGACGGTATTGTTCACCGCCTTCTCCAAGGAATGATTGTATTCCATTTCTTCTATGAATCTATGTGAGATATGGATTGCATAGGTGACTCCCAGCCCCACGGTCAAGGCCCCGATCAAAATTGTGAATACGTTCAGAGCGTATCCAATGGCTACCATTGTCCCCAGGATCCAGACCAGGACCAGCAGGACCGGTATCATCGTGAGTGGGCCCAGCCAGGGCTGTTTGTCAGTATACTCGAAGATAGCTGTAAGAATAATGAAAGAGAGGATTATGGTATAGATAATGGACCCCATCATGGTCTCATTGATGGTGTTGACCACCACATCGATTATTGCAGGAAAACCAGTGACCACTACCGAATCGACCTTGCCCTCTGTCTCCAGGGATTCCAGACCCTCTGAATCTTTTTCCAGTTCCTCTACGACCTCTGAGAAATAGGCATTTTTTGATTTGGTATTTACCAGAATATAAGCGACAGTATAATCATCCGTTTCTTCATCATAATAGATGAAATTCGAGACCATATTGGGAACCTGTTTTCCATCGCCTATCATTATCCAGTCCAGGAGCTCGCGGACCCCCTCATCGGAATCCGGTACCAGATTGCCATCAGCATCATTTGAGTTGAACAATTCTTCGAAAGTTGAATTGTAGAAATCGAAGGGATTGATGTCTGAATTATTCGAGGCCAGGTCCCTCATTCCATTCAAAGGAGAGAACATCATTGACTGGTCTGGATTTACCCAGTCGTCCCCATCAGATAATTCCACCTGTGTATTATTGATCTGATTAAAGACATCAAAGGTGGCTACACTGCCACTTATGTAGATAAATGAGAACTCGTTCGAGGTGCTGAATTCGTCTTGCAAATAATGGAAATGTTCCGTAATCTCTACTTCTTCAGGAAGAAAATCGTTGAAATTGAACTCCGTAGAGATTCCCATGGCCGCATATCCGGTGATCAGGGTGATGGCAGCTACAACTGCCAGGACGCGTTGTGGATTTTCGATTGCCACCTTGGCCCCTAGTTCCATAAAATTGTCCAAGATGCCGGCCTGTTCGCCTTCTTCTTTTCTTCCTCTAATAATCTTTTCATTGGTATCTGATAGAAGTTTCTGCCCTTTGGCCTCGTAACGCCTGTCTATCAGTATCCGGCAGGCTGGAATGAATGTGACAAAGATCAGGAATGCAGAAAGCACACCGATTGCAACTTGAATCCCGAATTCCCTTATAGGAGTGATATCCGAAGCTACATTTGACAGGAAACCGACCATTGTGGTGGTGGTTGCCAACAGAAGCGCAGAACCTACAAACACGATTGATGAGGAACTGGCCTTATCTATGTTCCAGTCCTCAACCAGCTCTTCCCTGTATCTCATTACAAGATGGATCCCATAATCCACACCTAATCCAACCAGCAGAATCGGCACTATCACTGCAAAGAAACTTGGTTCGAATTGAAGCAAGCTTGCAAATCCGTTTGACCATATGATTGCCATCATTAAAGCAAACATTGTGAGGCCAACGTCTACTGGCGAGCGAAACGTAGCAAATAATACGCCGATTACCAGGATGATTACCAGCATGAAAAGCTGATCTGTATTCTCATTGGATGCCTCATTGATTGCATTGTCCAGAACCGCCTGGCCCAGTGCATGGGGCTCAACACTTTCAAATTCCATTCCCTTGACAACAGCGGCCATTTCGAGTTCGACACTGACCATCCGGTCGAAGGCCTCACTCGTACCCTCTCCCTCTCTCTGGCTATTATCGAATTTGAAGGTTATTTTGGTTGCTTTAGCGGAATTATCCCCATCATATTCTCCAAGGATGTTTATTACGACTCCAGCCAGTAAAGGATTTTGTTTTGCAGAATTGAATGCGTCTTTTATTTCCTGGTCCGTTTTATTGGCATAAATATCTTTCAATTCTTGCAGATCTGAAGCGTCTCCCTCTACAAAAGGTGCCAGATAGTTAGGAATGGCAACAATATCTGTGCTCGGATTTGTGGGTGTCAAAGAATTGTTTACAATTAATTCATTTTCGATTAACGCAATTTCAATTTCCAGAATCTCCACAAATGCGTCTGAGGTAAGGATATCGTCATTTTTACTATAAACTAAGGTGTCAACCGGATATTCTGTAGAGAATTTATCGCCTATATCCTCAATGGCACTTATGACCTCATTATCTGGAAGAAAACTGGACTGACTTACAGTTCCATCCTGTGGATTAAGAACCATTTGGGCAACCATAAGGATGGTAATT
>JASMLC010000017.1:0-399 GCA_030748895.1 Candidatus Poseidoniia archaeon | reverse complement strand
AATTACGATTACACCAACCACTATTGCCAAAGGCTTCTTGGTGACTGTCTCAGCAATTTTCTGTAAAAGCATAGTTTCCGACTATAAATTTTCTCGCTTATCAGCGCCGCCGGCGCAGCGCGATGACGGCCACGGCGGCGACAGCAGCAGCCAGCGACGGCGCGGGTATGCCGCCATCGTCGTTCTCACAAGCGCCTTCGTAGGAAATCTCCACGCTTTGACAACCGGCTTCGCAGCTGTTACCATAGGTGTTGCCGTCCACGCCACAGACTGGTGCGTACTCCGCGGTGCAAACACAATCATCACTGCCACCATCATCGATGTCCAGCAATGAATCACAGCCGTCTGGGATGTCATCCTCATCGACGTCGATAGCATCATCATACCCAGGACAGGCAT
>JASMLC010000016.1 GCA_030748895.1 Candidatus Poseidoniia archaeon | reverse complement strand
TCCCGGCACTTTTACCGAAGGTGACTGGGAGAACTCTGGTGAGTATAAGGTGCTTGCAGACCTTGGCAACGATGTGTACGCCCTGGATGTGGGTGACTTGGCGGGGGGCGCCGATAAAGATATTGTGATTGGAGCAGACTCCGGTGGTATTACGAACAATCTGAGAGCGTACAAGCACCCTGGCACCACTCCATTCAGCAGTTCTTGGACCAGCATATTCACCCGCGATACCGGTGTCGATATCAGGGATGTTACCATCGGTGATTTTGATGGAGATGGAGATAATGATGTGGCCCATGTCTTTGGGCTTGCTTACCGTATTTCATTCATGGAAAATG
Source organism: Candidatus Poseidoniia archaeon (assembly GCA_030748895.1). NCBI lineage: Archaea > Methanobacteriati > Thermoplasmatota > Candidatus Poseidoniia > Candidatus Poseidoniia archaeon. The sequence continues at coordinate 25,670 of JASMLC010000016.1, read as the reverse complement.
ATGACGGCGCAGATACGTTCACTGCTCTGGGAAGCATAACCCTATCCGAATATGGAAATGATTTTGTTATTGGCAACCTTATCGCCTTCAATTTTGCGGGTGACGGTGATATAGATATCGTCGTTATCTCTTCGACATCGCTTTCCGTCGATGATGAAGTCAGATACCTGAAGAATGATGGTACAGGAGACAGCATTGTCAGCGATTTCACCGTCACAGACATTATGGATATAAATTACGAAATCAGGGACGCCGTTGTCGATGATTTCGACGGTGATGGCGATGGCGATATAGCTGTCGTTGGACAGAGAGCTGCCGCGCTTGCTGGGGAGATCTATGTAGTTGAGAACGGGGGCGGTGAAAGTTACACAAGATTCACGGAATCCTCCTTTAGTGACACAAACCTCGATATCCGTGCCATTGTAGTGATGGACCTCGGAGCCGACGGCAACATCTGGAAGGATCTCGTCATTGGTCTTGACAGTGGTACTGCCGACTCCGGTGTCGATGAGGTTCAGGTCCTCCAGAACGCAATCCCCGAGTTCACGACTCTGCTGGCGCCAATCGTGTCGGTTATCGGTATCGTAGCGTGGAACTACCGCCGCCGGCAGTCTGTTGAACAGTAAGGCTTTAACGCAATCCGGCAGGTAACGGAGTATGGGAGCCGAGGGCGTGACGCTGAAAGTGGCCGAGGCGCTACAGGATGAGGTCGGCTACGGCCGTGGCCGGCTGGACACACCGACGCGTAATGAGCTGGGGCTCTCCATCGGCGACATCATCGAAATTCACGGCCGCCGGCGCGAGCCGACAGTAGCTATCGTATGGCGCGCGCGTACGGAGGACGAAGGCAAGGGTGTCGTCCGCATTGATGGGCTGATACGCAACAACGCCAAGGTAAACCTGGGCGACAAGGTCGAGGTGCGCAAGGCGCAGGTGCGGCCGGCGCAGAAGGTGAGCCTGGCGCCTCTGCTGGAGCAGCAGTCGGGTCGCGTACAGTTCGGCCCCGGGATTGACGAGATTATCCTGCGTGGCCTCAACCGCCGCCCGCTGACCAAGGGCGACGCGGTGATTGTGCCGGGGCTGACGCTGATGGGCGGACGGCTGGTGTTCGCCGTGACGGCAGTGCAGCCGAAAGGTATTGTACAGATTCAGGCCGACACTCAGGTCCAGGTACTGGAGGAGCCGGTCAAGGAGGAGGAGCTGAGGGCGACCGGCGTAGCGTACGAGGACATCGGCGGCCTCAAGGAGGAGCTCCGCCGGGTCCGCGAGATGATTGAACTGCCGCTCAAGCATCCCGAACTTTTCGAGACGCTGGGAATCGACCCGCCCAAGGGGGTGCTGCTCTACGGGCCGCCCGGGACTGGCAAGACACTGCTGGCGAAAGCGGTGGCGAACGAGTCGGGTGCGCACTTCATTGGCATCCAGGGGCCGGAAATCATGAACAAGTATTACGGCGAATCTGAAGCACATTTGCGGCAGAAATTCGAGGAAGCCGAGGCGAGCTCGCCCTCGATTATCTTTATCGACGAGCTTGACTCCATCGCTTCCAAGCGCGAGGAGACGCAGGGTGAAGTCGAGCGCCGCGTTGTGGCGCAGCTGCTGACGCTGATGGATGGCTTGCAGGCGCGCGGACAGGTTATCGTGATTGCCGCTACCAACCGGCCCGACGCGATTGACCCGGCGCTGCGCAGGCCGGGTCGCTTTGACCGTGAAATAGAGATTGGCATCCCCGATTACGACGGCCGTCGCGAAATCCTGCAGGTCCACACCCGAGGCATGCCGATTCCACGCGATGAGAACGGTGCCTGGGAGGAACTGGATTACTTTGCGCGGATATCGCACGGCTATGTTGGTGCCGACCTTGCGGCACTGGCGCGCGAGGCGGCCATGAGCGCCTTGCGGCGCTACCTGCCTGAGATTGACCTCGACGAGCCACTACCGCCCAAATTGCTTCAGGAGATGAAGGTGACTAATGATGACTTCAAGGAGGCGCTAAAGGACGTTGAGCCTTCGGCCCTGCGCGAAGTAATGATTGAGGTACCGAAAGTATCCTGGGAAGAAGTCGGTGGCCTCAAGGATGTAAAGCAGCAACTGAAAGAAGCGGTCGAGTGGCCCCTCACCAATCCGGCTGGCTTCGAGAGGCTGGGGATCAGGCCCCCGCGCGGGGTCCTGCTCTATGGGCCTCCCGGTACGGGCAAAACATTACTGGCCAAGGCTGTTGCGACTGAATCCGAAGCGAATTTCATCGCCATTAAAGGCCCTGAAGTAATGTCCAAATGGGTCGGCGAGTCGGAGAAACGGCTACGCGAGGTGTTCCGCAAGGCAAAGCAGGTGGCACCCTGCATAGTATTCCTCGACGAGCTGGACTCGCTCGCGCCGCCGCGCGGCGGTGGCGGAGACAGCCGCGTCAGCGACCGGCTGGTGGACCAGCTGCTGACCAGCATGGACGGGCTCGAGAACCTTGAAGGCGTCGTGGTAATCGGCGCCACCAACCGCCCCGAAATCGTCGACCCGGCACTGCTGCGCCCGGGGCGTTTTGACCGGCTGTTGCTGGTCGAGGCGCCTGACTTGGCCGCCCGTCAGGCAATTCTGGAGATTCACACGGCCGTCATGCCGCTGGGGAAAGTGAAGCTGGACTATTTCGCGAAGGAGACTGATGGCTACACAGGTGCGGATCTGGATGGGCTGGTGCGGGAGGCTGCAATACTCGCCCTGCGGGAGGACAGTGAGGCGAAGACGGTGACCCAGAAACACTTCCTGGCTGCGCTGGAAAAAATGTCCCCTTCGGTAACCGAGGATACAGTCAAATACTATGATGAAGTGGGTCGCAAGCTGATGAAACGCGGGCGGCGCAGCCGCACACGCAGCGAGGACGACCTCTATATCTGAACTATGGAAATCAGACTTAGTGACCTGCAGGGGAAGGAAGTTACGACGCTTACCGGCGAGAAGCTGGGGCGCATCGCCAACCTGATTATCGAGTCAACTACGGGCGAACTCGACAAGCTGCTGATAGATTCAGACGGCATCGCTCCCGAGGGGACTGAGCTGGATTCCTCGGGGCTCCTCAGTATTCCCTTTACCTCGGTGCGCTCGGTCAAGGACATGGTGATGGTCAAGATATGAATCTTCCATCCGCGGAGACGCTGACTGCCTCGGGCTACTGGATGCTGGTGCCACTGGCGTTTGCCTTCATGGCCGGCTGGTGGTTCAAGTTCGGGGTTCTCGTAGATGTTGGGGTTTACGTTGTAGTGGTAGTGCTGTTAGGCTTCGGGCTGATTGGCAGCTACACCTACGGGCGCGCGCGTCACTAGTAAAGATGCATCACGCTTAAATAGGTCAGGTTTTTCGGCGCCAGTCTTCGGCGGGAACAGGCCTCTTTTTCTGACGACAGGAGCAGTTTCCCCGTTTGTAGAACAAGGTGAAATATGGAATCACTACTGATAGCCAGAATAGCGCTTGGAACCGCCGTTACCGGTCTGCTGATAGCCTTCCTGCTCTATCGCAAGGTAGTTGGAATCCGGATTGAAAACCGGGTTGTAGCCGGCATCACGCAGGAAATCCAGGATGGAGCGATGGCCTTCCTTAAGGCAGAATATCGCGTCCTCGCTGTTTTTATACTGGTCGTTGCAGGATTGCTGGCCTGGGCGCTGGGAATCCAGACGGCGATTGCCTTCGTATTCGGCGCTTTTTCGAGTGTCCTGGCTGGCTTCAGTGGCATGAAGTCGGCGACCAGCGCCAATGGCCGCACCGCTGTCGCAGCCGCTGAGGGTGGCCTGCCGGCCGCGCTCGAAACGTCCTACAACGGCGGTGCCGTGATGGGGCTCGCCGTGGGCGGGCTGGGGCTGTTCGGCATCGCGATTATGTACCTCTGGCTCGGCAACGACCTGAATACGGTCGCCAATATCGCCGGATTCGGCATGGGTGCCTCGAGCATCGCGCTCTTTGCACGTGTGGGCGGTGGCATCTACACCAAGGCAGCCGATGTCGGGGCGGACCTGGTCGGCAAGGTCGAGGCGGGCATCCCCGAGGACGACCCGCGTAACCCGGGCGTTATCGCCGACAATGTCGGCGATAACGTGGGCGATATCGCCGGGATGGGTGCCGATATCTTCGAGTCGTTCGTCGGCTCAATTATCGCTGCGATGATTATTGCCGCAGCTGCGGCTGACAAGCTCGGTGCGGACTACGTCCTGCTCCCTATCGTGCTGGCGCTGGTCGGTTACGCCGCCAGCATAGTTGGCGTTTTCTCAATCAAGCTCCTCAAGGGTGGCGACGCTGCCGCTGCGCTGCGCAACACGACCTTCATCGGCGCGGGACTCTTTCTTGGTGGTGGCTACTTCGCTCTGGATTACCTTGGCCTGCCGTTGCACCCGCTCTATGCGGTGGCTGTTGGCAGCATGGTCGGTATCCTGATTGGGCTCGTGACCGAATACTACACCGGCATCGAGCCGGTTTTCGGACTTAAGGTCAGGGCAATTCCGCACATTGGCGAGATGTCGAAGACCGGCCCCGCGACCAACGCGATTGCCGGCCTCTCGGTCGGAATGTTGTCCACTTTCGCCCCGATTATCCTCATCGCCGGCGGTATTTACGCTGCCAACGCGGTGATGATGGGTGCTGACGGCGCTACCTCGGCCCACGGGCTGTACGGCATCGCGATGGCTGCCATGGGCATGCTGGCGACCGTAGGCGTGACGATGACTGTCGATGCGTACGGTCCGGTGGCGGACAATGCCGGTGGCATCTCCGAGATGGCTGGTCTCGGCGACGACGTGCGCGCGATTACTGACAACCTCGATTCGATTGGCAACACCACCGCCGCCATCGGTAAGGGCTTCGCGATTGGCAGCGCGGCGCTGACCGCGCTGGCGCTCTTTGCGGCCTACGCTACCGCGGCCGGTCTGGGCGCCAGTGACCTTTCGCTGGTCGAGCCTAATGTCGTCATCGGGCTGCTGATTGGCGGTTCGCTCCCCTTCGTGGTTGCGGCGATGACTATGACCAGCGTCGGCAAGGCGGCTGGCGAGATGGTGACCGAGATTCGCCGTCAGTTCCGCGAAATTGATGGGTTGCTCGAGGGACGTGAGGGTGTCAAGCCCGATTCAGCGCGCTGCATCGATATTTCCACGCAGGCTGCGCTGCGTGAGATGGTCGCGCCCGGACTTACGGCGGTGCTTGCTCCGGTCGTGGTCGGGATGCTGCTTGGTCCCGCGGCGCTGGGCGGACTGCTCGCCGGAGCTACAGTTACCGGCGTCCTGATGGCACTATTCATGGCCAATGCGGGCGGTGCCTGGGATAACGCCAAGAAGGCGATTGAGCAGGGCCGCATTCCGGGCGAGGTGAAAGGCGGCGACGCACATGCCGCCGCCATCATCGGCGACACGATTGGTGACCCGTTCAAGGACACCTCCGGCCCGTCGCTGAATATCCTCATCAAGCTGATGTCGGTCGTTTCGCTGGTCATTGCGCCGCTTATCGTATAAACTAAATACCCCTGCCGTTGCGAGGTCCCAATGTATTACACCCACACCCGTGAAGACATGGTCCGCATTCCCCCTGACCGACTAGGGGAAAACATCGAAAAAGTGACCATGGAACTGGCCCGTCAGGCGTTCGAGGGCCGCATGGGCCCCGACCAGAAACTGGTAGTGCTGATTACCAGCCTCAAGCTGAACGGCGACAGCCGCGTAGTCCACGGCGACGGCGCCGTCTATCAGCCGGTGCGCATCCAGATGCTGCTCTTCGACATCCGTATACAGGAGGTCATCGAGGGACTTATCGACCAGGTGACCGAGTACGGTGCCTTCGTGCGCTTCGGCCCGCTGGACGGCTTGCTGCACGTTTCGCAAATCCAGGACGACCACATCAACGTCGACGTGGGCGGCCAGCGACTGGTTGGCAAGGAGACCAAGCGCGAACTGCGAGTCGAGGACCGCGTACGCAGTCGCATCGTGACGATTTCGCTCAACGAGGTTTCGCCCCGCGAGTCCAAGATAGGGCTCACGATGCGCCAGCCGGGGCTCGGCAAGCTGGAGTGGATTGCCGAGGACCATGTCAAGGCGGAGGCCGCCTGATGTTCGCCTGCAAGGAATGCCACCAGATACTCGAGGTGAGGGATGGCCACAACTGTCCCACCGGTGAACGCCAGCCCGAGATTTCGCGCGAATGGCAGGGATTCATCGAGGTACTCGACCCTGAGAAGTCGGCGCTGGCAAAGGAGATGGGAATTCGCACCCCGGGGCGCTACGCCCTGCGCGTGCGGTGATGTATCGCATGCTTCCTGCCATGACAGCTGAACTTTCGCAACCCATGGGGCCGGTCCTGAAGGCGGTGCCCGAGTCGCTCCACGACAGCCAGTGTGTCGTCACTGTCGGTGACCGCACCACGCTGGCGGTAGCGGCATCAGGCTGCGAACCGCATCTCGCCATCGTAGATTTCAAGACTCGCCGCCACCAGCAGCTCTCTGCTGACGACCGTGCCGCGCTGGCGCGCATCTGCGCCGACCGCGTTCTGCGCGTACGCAATCCTGCCGGCGGCATCACGCGCGAATTGTGGAACGCAGTCGCCTCGACCGCGGAACAGCGCACGCGCACCCGCATCGAGGTTGACGGCGAAGAGGATTTGGCAACGCTAGCGGTGCTGGCGCTCTGCCCCGACGACTCGCAGGTGCTCTACGGCCAGCCCGGTGAGGGACTGGTGCACCTGAACCTCGGCCCTGAACTGCGCCAGCGCGCGAAGACCTTTCTCGACCGCATGAAGGAGAACTGAACATGGAACTGCAAATCGTAAAGAATACCGATAACAGGCTTGTTGGACGGCAGGAACTGGAACTGCAGATTATGCACACCGCCAGCGCCACTCCGAAGCGCATGGAGGTGCGCAAGGAGGTCGCCAAGCAGATGAAGGCGAAGACCGAGCTGGTAATCATAGACCACCTGAAGAACCGCTACGGCCGGCATGAGACCATCGGCTACGCCAAGGTCTACGCCGACATGGGCTCGCTCACCGCGACCGAGACGCACCCTATCCTGGCGCGCCACGGCCTTGCGAGCGGCTCCGTGGACGCCGGGAAGCCGGCCGCCGCCGCCGCGGAAGAGCCTGCTGCGGAGGCTGCCGAAGCACCCGCCGAGGAAGCTGCGGAGGAACTCGCGGCCGATGACGGCGACGCGCAAGCCGAGGCGCCCGCCGAAGATGACGTGGTCGCTGCTGGCGACGATGCCGCCGAGGAAAAATAGATGAGTAAGATAGAGTTCTACGACGTCAGCGACGGCAAGCTAAAGCGCAAGCGCGAGCACTGCCCCGAGTGCGGTCCCGGCACTTTCATGGCGCACCACGCCGACCGCAAGTCGTGCGGCCGCTGCGGGCACACCGTCCCCGCCGCTGGCAGCGCTCCCGCAGAAGCCAGCGCGCCCGCCGCCGACACCCCGGCCGGCAGCGACGATTCCGCCGCTGGCGACAGCAGCAGCGACTGACTGGGCCCGTAGTGTAGCCTGGAATCACCGTAGCCTCCGGAGCTTCAGACCCGGGTTCGAATCCCGGCGGGCCCGCCACCCTAATTCCCGGTCAGCGCGCCCAGATTCCCGCGAAACATCCAGAGCACCAGCAGTACTCCCAACAGTAGCATTCCCTGCGAGACGACCGCCATGAACTTCAGGAGCCGCTCGCGGCCGGCGGGGTCGTCGAGTTGCGCCTGCAGCCACTCGATGGGTGACGGGAGCATCAGCCCTTGATACGCTTGAGGCGGAAAATGTTTTCGCGCTCAAGCTCCTCGAGACGCAGGGTGATGTAGCTGGCGATTTCTTCCAGCTGCGGGATGACCTTGAACTCGAGCGCGTTAACGCGGCGTTTCGTGGCTTCGATTTCGTCGAGCAGCTTCTTCATTGTCGTCTCCAGCTCGGCGGCTTCCATGATTTTTGCAGCCAATTGCTCAAAGGCGTGCACCGCCTCGTCGACTCGCACTGAAGTACCGATGAGCCCGTAGCCCCGCTCCTCAACCGATTTCTGGATTTGCGAGACCTCGATGCCGGGAACAACGACGCCCATGATGTTGCGCTGCGTCAGGATGACCTCGGGCGGTGTGCGGACGCAGTTGGCGGCCGAACTCAAGGCGCTCTTACCATCGGCGGCCATCGCGACTGCCAGCATCTCGATCGCTTCGCCGTAGAGTCCCGAGAGCTGCGCACGCATGTCCTTGACTTTCGGGAGCAGCTCGAAGAATTCCATGATGAGGCCGTCGCGCTTCATCTTCAGCAGCTTGTGGCCGCTGATGGAGAGCTTGATGCGCCGACGGGTCGCAATCAGCTCGGACCGCGTCGGCTTGACGTCCGCGATGCTCACTTGTCCCTGTACGCCGGGTGGTATTTCTCCAGCGTCTTGCGGTCAATCCTAGTCAGCGCCGATTCAGGCAGCTTGCTCAGCAGGTCCCAGCCGGTCTCAAGCGTGGCTTCGGCGATATCGCGGTCCTCGTCACGCGCCTGCCGTACAAAGCGGTCCTCGAATTCATCAGCGAACTCGAGCAGTTTCTGGTCGCGCTCGGAGAGCGCCTCCTTGCCGACAATCGCCACTAGTCCGCGCAGGTCGACCCCTTCGGCGTACGCCGCGTAGAGCTGGTCGCTCAGCTGTTTGTGGTCCTCGCGCGTCTGTCCTTCGCCGATGCCGGCGTTCATCAGTCGCGAGAGCGATGGCAGCACGATGATGGGCGGGTAGATGCCCTTGCGGTGCAGGTCGCGCGAAATCACGACCTGGCCTTCGGTGATGTAGCCCGTAAGGTCGGGGATGGGGTGGGTGATATCGTCGCCCGGCATGGTCAGGATGGGAATCTGCGTCACCGACCCCTGCTTGCCCTTGATGAGCCCGGCCCGCTCGTAGTTCTGCGCCAGGTCGGTATACATGTAGCCCGGGTAGCCGCGCCGTCCCGGCACTTCCTCGCGCGCAGCGCCAATCTGTCGCAGCGCCTCGCAGTAGTTGGTCATGTCGGTCATGACCACCAGGATGTCGTAGCCGTGGTCGAACGCCAGGTATTCGGCGGCGGTCAGCGCCAGCCGCGGCGTAATCAGCCGCTCGACGGCAGGGTCGCTCGCCAGGTTCATGAAGACGACTGCCCGCGAGAGCGCACCGGTGCGCTCGAAGTCGGACATGAAGTAGTGCGCTTCCTCGTTGGTGATGCCCATAGCGCAGAAGACGACCGCGAACTCACGGTCGCTGCCGAGCGTGCGCGACTGCCGTGCAATCTGTAGCGCGATGTCGTTGTGCGGCAGTCCCGAGCCGGAGAAGATGGGCAGCTTCTGCCCCATCACCAGCGTATTCAGCCCGTCAATCGTCGAGATGCCGGTCTGGATGAACTCCTGCGGCGAGTCGCGCGAGTAGGGGTTGATTGCAGCACCGATGATTTCGCGTCGTTCGTCGGGAATAATCGGGGCTCCACCATCGATGGGTTCGCCCGCTCCCGAAAGGATGCGGCCGAGCATGTCCTTCGAGACCGAGAGCTTGATAGTTTCTCCCAGAAACTTGACGCCGCTGGCGCGGTCGATTCCCGTAGTCCCTTCGAAGACCTGCACAACGACGATATCTTTCGATGTATCGAGCACCTGCCCGCGCTTGGTCGTGCCGTCGGGCATCGCAATCTGGACCAGCTCGCCGTAGCCGACCGGCTCGGTCTTCTCGACGAAGACCAGCGGTCCGCTGATTTCCTTGATGGTCTTGTATTCTTTCTGCATCAGTCAGCCTCCATTAACCTGGCAACTTCCTTCTCAATCTGCTTGCGCAGCTTGGGCAGCAGCTCGCTGAAATTCTCCTCGAACTTGGCGCGTCCCAGCTCCTCCAGCACACCGATACTGGTCAGCTCCGGCACGCCCACACCAGTGGCGAGCGCCTTCTCGGCCAGCCCACGGAAGTGCAGAATTGTATCCAGGAACTCTGCCTGGACCTCAATCTTGCAGTAGGTATCGACGTCGTGGAACGCGTTCTGCTGCAGGTAGAACTCGCGCAGCAGCCGCGCAATCTCTAGCGTCAGTTGCTGGTCCTCCGGTAACGCGTCGGACCCAATCAGCTGCACGATTTCCTGAAGCTCTGCTTCTTCCTGCAGCACCGTCATGGCGGTAGCGATATTCTCGCCCCAGTTGGCACTGGCGTTCTCGGAATACCAGTCTCCCAGCACGCGGTTGTAGAGCGAATAGCTGGTAAGCCAGTTGATGGCGGGGAAATGGCGTCGCTGCGCCAGCTTCGAGTCGAGCGCCCAGAACACCTTGACGATGCGCAGCGTATTCTGCGTAACCGGTTCGGAGAAATCGCCCCCGGCCGGCGATACGGCGCCGATGACCGTGACCGAGCCGTCGTCGCCCGAGAGCGCTTCGACGCGTCCAGCGCGCTCATAGAACTCCGAAAGGCGTGCCGCCAGATAGGCGGGGTAGCCTTCCTCGCCCGGCATTTCCTCAAGGCGTGACGAGATTTCGCGCATAGCTTCCGCCCAGCGGCTCGTGGAGTCAGCCATCAGCGCGACATCGTAACCCTGGTCACGGTAGTATTCCGCAAGGGTGATGCCAGTATAGACCGACGCTTCGCGCGCCGCGACCGGCATGTTGCTCGTGTTGGCAATCAACACCGTGCGGTCCATCAGCGGGCCGCCGGTCTTGGGGTCTTTCAGGTGCGGGAACTCCGTCAGCACTTCGGTCATTTCGTTGCCACGCTCGCCGCAGCCCACATAGACCACGACCTGCGCGTCCGACCATTTCGCCAGCGTCTGCTGCGTGACGGTCTTGCCGGTGCCGAAACCACCCGGGATGGCGGCGGTGCCGCCCTTGGCGAGCGGGAAGAGCCCGTCAAGGGTACGCGTTCCGGTCACGAGCGGGATGTCGGGCGGGTGCTTGACCGTAAATGGTCGCGGCACGCGCACCGGCCACTTGTGCATCAGCTTCAGTTCTGTTCCGTCCTCAAGGCTGCCGATGGGGTCGTCAATCGTGTACTTGCCCTTTTTCAGCGCCCTGATTTTTCCAGAAACGAGTGGTGGCACCAGGATTTTGTGGGTAATAGTTTTTGTCTCCTGCACCGTACCAAGCACGGTTCCGCCGGAAACTTCGTCGCCTTTCTTCGCTGTCGGCACGAAGTCCCAGACTGCGTCGTGGTCCAGCCCGGGCGCCGTAACGCCGCGCTGGATGTAGTCGCCCATTTTCTCCTGGAGCACCGGCAACGGTCGCTGGATACCGTCGTAAATCGAGCGCAACAGCCCCGGTCCCAGTTCGACCGAGAGCGAAGCGCCGGTATTCTCGACCGGTTCGCCTGGCTTGATGCCCGACGTATCTTCGTAAACCTGGATGACCGTACGGTCTCCCTCCAGGCCGATGACCTCGCCCATCAGCTTCTCGTGGCCTACAAGGACCACGTCGTACATGCGGGGAGCAATCCCCTCGGCCGTCACAACCGGGCCTGAGACCCGATAGATTTCTCCTTTTACTTCCATAAGTCTACTCCAACCGCGGTCCTGATGCGGTCCCTGAGAGAATCGTCAACTTCGGCACCAATCGCAATTACCGTCGGGTGGACGCTGTTGCTCAAGTGCATCTGCGTCTTCGCCTCCAGCTCCTGCCACTCGGTGTCGTGAATTACCAGCACGCCGATTTCCCGGTCCTTCAGCGCCTGCGCTACGGCCTGCTCGGAGCTGGCCTCTTCGTCCACCTGGAACCACTTGTGGACACCCACCAGCCGGAAGCCGGTCGTGAACATGTCCCTGCCTACGACGCCGATTTCCATTATACCACCAGCAGCCCCTCGATTTTCTCGCGGGACAGTTCCAGTTCCCGCCCACGCACGATGGTGCGCAGGTTGCGCACCTCCTTTTCCTTGCGCAGCAGGTAATCCAGTATCGGCAGGATTGAGAGCGGATGCAGGTAGGTGTAGCGGCGCGACTGGGCGGCGACATGTTCCTCCAGCGCCTGCACGGCGCGGTTCAGTCCAGCATCCTCGAAATCCTCAAGGACGGGCTGCAGCACCTCCTGGAACGGGGAGCCTTCGATAATCGGCAGGATGTCGGCTACGCTGCTGGTTGCGGCGAGCGCCGCCTCGTCGAGCGTCCCGCCCTCAATCAGCAGTTCGCCCAGTCCGCTAAGGCCCCGGTGCCTCAGCCGCATCACGGTTTTCAGGTTGGCGACGTCAATTTGCAGCTGGACGAAGCCGCGGTAGACCCGGCTCGCCGCACCCCCGGCCGGCAGGCTGCTGGCCAGGTTTTCGTAATACGCCCTGTCAAGCGCATCCTCGAGCGGCTGCAAAGAATCGCTCTGCCGCTGCTCCAGCGCATTCTGCACCAGCTCATGGTAGCGCGTCCCCTCGAGCAGCTCGACCGCCGCCTCGACGGAATCGGTCGCCGCCATCTGCGCGTAGAGTTCGCGGTCGCGCTCGGTCAGCGGCGAGACCTTCCGCAGCAACTCCTCCCCGGAAAGGCCGTCGAAGATGCCGCGCAGCAGCGCCTTGATGCCGCGCACGCGGTAAATCTCGGCGTACGCCTCGATGCCCTGCCGCAGTTCGCCGGTGCAGAAGCCGATGATTTCGCCGACTTCGCTGGCGCGGTTGTCGAGCAGCGCCGCCTCGAGCAGGTCCGCACCGCGCAGCGAAGCGCCGTAGCGGTCGATTTCGCGTCGGTATTCCAGGTCCTGAATGTAGCGCGCAACTTCCTCCAGTTCCATGTTCAGCAACTGGCCGAACGCTTCGGGCGGCAGCAGCCGCGCCCGCCGGGCGCGGGCGCGGGTGGCTGCGTAGGCGAAGTTACTCATTTACCGAAAAGAGCCTCGCTCACTGTCGGCAACTGCGCCTGCCATTCGCGCTCGACCAGCGTGCTGAAGCGGAAGTCGAGCCGGTATGCGTCGGTCTCGATGATGAAGCCCGCCTCCGCTATTGGCTCGCCCAGCTTCTGCGATGCAAGTTTACCGAGCAGCTTCGCATCGGCCTTGCGGCAGCGCAGCGTCCCGCCCGCCGGCACATCGGCCAGCAGCGCGCGGTAGACTCGCTCAAGCTCGGCTGCCGTCAGGCTGTCGAGCCGCTCCAGCGCATCCTGTCGCGTTGCCTCGAGCACCTGCCGCTGCGCGTCAAGTCGCGCGCGCTCGACCTCCAGCTCGGCCGCAGGCAATTCCTGCCGCTCGAGTTGCCCGGCCTGCTGCTTGCCGGCTGCGGCAATTGCGTCCGCGACCTGCTTGCCTTCGTCCTTGCCTTCGCTGAGGATACCTTCCGCCTCCGTTCTGGTGGCGGTGGCGATGGCGTCTGCTTCTCCCCGGCCGGCCTGTTCGACCTGGCGCAGGATTTCCTGCAGAGCCATCTCAGCCCAGTATCTGGTTGGCGATGACGAAGCCGAGGATGACAATGGTCTCAGGGATGGCGATGAAGATCAGGCTGTTGGCAAAGTTGCCCCTGTCTTCAGCCACGGCGCCGACTGCGGCGGCCCCGGTATGGGACTGCGCCCAGCCGGTACCAAGGCCTGCCAGGCCAATAGCCAGGCCGGCTCCGATGGCCATGTATCCGCGCGAGGTCTCTTTGGCCGCCTCAACGGTGTTCGCGTTGTCGTCGGCTTGGCCTGCTTCGCCTTCTTCCTCGGCTGCGCTAGCTGGTGGCAGTGCCAGCAGCGTCATCGCTGCCAGTATTGCCATTATGTACAGACTTTTTTTGCTGTTCATGCTGTGGTCTCCATTTCATTGGTGTATTTCCGGGTGTACCCGAAAGGAGCGTAATCAGTTCCCCCGCCCACGAAGAACTTGGGGAAGCACTCGACGTACTGCAGACGCAGAGCGTTGATTCCCGAGCCAATTAGCCCGAGCGTAATCACTGCCGTCTGTCCGACGATGAGTATAAGAATGGCAAATATCGCGCTAACACCGGTAAAACCGATGTCGAACGCCATGCCGTTGAAGGCATGCGCCAGCCCGTAATCGGCGATTCCCAGCGCGGCAATCCGTACGTATGAGATGACCTGAACGAAGATAGATGGCACCTCAACAATCGCCACGACCCCCTCGCCCGCGACCGCCAGGCCGAGCCCGAGCAGGAACCCCGTCAGGCCACCCCACAACTCCAGCTCGCCCGCCAGGCCGAGCCGCACGCCAATCAGTGAAGTGCCGAAGAGCCAGGGGGGGATGAACATCAGCCCGCCCCAGAGAATCATAATCCACGAGAATTTCTCCATGATGGCGTGCTTCAGGTCGTGCAGCGCCAGCATGTTCCAGAAGCCCATCAGCAGCCCCAGTGTGACGTAGAACAGGCCGATACCGCCAGTCGCGAGCAGCATGAACGCCACATCCCCGGAGTCGGATTTGTGCAGCACATGGTAAGGTAGTTCGTGCGCCAGCCAGTGCAGTTCGAAGCCGAACGCCTCGGCAAAGGCGAAGGTGCCGAAGAACATAGTTGCAGCCCCGGCAATGCGAATAATCTTGCCGAGCGCCAGCGCTTCCTCCGAGTGGCCGTATTTCGTGACCAGCATGTGTCCCAGCATGAAATAGACCAGCCCGTAGCCAAGGTCGCCAATCATCATCCCGAAGAAGAGCGGGTAGCCCAGGAACAGCAGCAGCGACGGGTCCAGCTCGCGATGGTCTGGAATCGCGTACAATTTGGTGAAGAGTTCGAACGGTTTTACAGGCGCGGGATTGTCGAGCTTGACCGGCGGCGTGTCGTCGGTCTCCTCGATTTCGAGCTCCAGTTCCAGGTCACCCAGTGCCGCCTTCAGCCGCGCCAGGTCGCCTTCCGGCAGCCAGCCTTCGAGCACGAAGGTGTTCTCGCTCTGCGCCAGCTTCAGTGGTAGCTCCGACTTCTCGGCCTGCGCTGCAAGATGCTCCTCGGCGGCGACCAGCCACTGGCCGTGCCGCTGCCCCAGCGCTTCCAGTTCCTTGCCGAGTGCGGCAGCCTCTGTTTCCAGCTCGCCCAGCTTCAGCTCGAGCGCGGCGATGCTGACGCTCGGCTGCCCGTCGCCTGACGGGGGGTCGAGCGCGCGAAAGCCGTGCTGCGCCAGCGTTTGTTCCGCATCTTCAGCCGCGTCGCGCGGGACGAAGGCGGCCAGCATCTCGCCAGCACGCATGATTTCGCCGTCCGCGAGCTCCAGCTCTGCCTTCGCGGGCAGTGTGCCGGCAAAGACCGACAGGCTTTCGTAAGCGTCATACGCCTCGAGCGGCAGCCCTAGCGGCTCGAACTGGCGCAGCAGTTCGAGCCGTGTCTGTCCCTCCTTCTGCTGCTGCGTCGCCGTACGGAGTTGCTCGTTGAGCGCCAGCACTTCCTGCTCAAGCGTATCGAGCCGCTCCGCGATTTCCGCCTCGAGCTCCGCTACGGGCCGCACTCCGGCCGGCGGTGCCGCTTCGACGCCCAGTATCTTTAGCAGCGAGCGCACGCGCACGAGGTTGCCCGAAACGGTCGCGCCGTACTCGAGTGAACCGCCGCTGGCGAACCCCGCGTCGTCGCCGCCGTAGTCGACCATGTGCACCAGTCGCTGCTGCGACAGGACATGGGAAACCTGCGGCAGGTCGCGGTTGAGCCCGCACAGCACCAGCTTGGACATCGGTTCAGGCTTAAGCATCAAATGACTCCAGGAAACAGGCGACAAATTCCCCGGCCGCCTTGCCGCGCTGCTTCTCGGCGCGCTTGCGCAGCTTCGCGACTTCGGCCAGCCCTTCCTTGAGCAGCGCCTGCTTGCGCGTTCCAATCTGTTTACGTGCCTTTTCGAGGTCGCGCGCCGCCTTCTTTTCGGCCGTTGCGCGCGCCTTTTCCACCAGTCCCGCGCGCTCCTGTTGCGCTGCGCGCAGGGCGGCCTGGCGGTCGCTCGCAGCCTGCTCGAGGCTCGCCGCATTGCGGCTCTCGGATTCCCTGATTTGCTGCAGCAGTTCTGCTTTACTCATGTCTGGCACCAAGAGGGGCAGCGGCACTCCGGAGTCCCCTATAAATATTTAGGGGAAGCAGGCGTTTTTTTGCACCTGGAAATGGTGGGCCCGACCAGATTCGAACTGGCGACCTTCCGGTTATCAGCCGGATGCTCCAACCAGACTAAGCTACGGGCCCCGGCTGCCGCCACGGAGCGGCCGATTTTAATGGCTGGGGGCGGGCGGATGGACTCCGGCCTCAGGCCGGAGCCGGCGTTCCCCGGGCGAGGTCAGTCGCCCGAATCGTCGCCGTCGGAGTCGTCATCGCCGCTGTCGCCAGCGTCGCTGTCCCCGCCGTCATCCGCTTCCGGCTCGGGAGCCGCAGCCGGTGCGCCGCCGCCGCCCTCGCCTTCCTGGTAGTAGATGTAGAAGCCGCCGATGAGGCAGCCCAGCGCCAGCACGATGAGTAGGCCCGGCACGTAGGTGTCGGCCATCTTCAGGTTGCTAGTGCGCTCAGTGGCAGTGTCGACGCTCTCGGTTACCTCAGCCTCGGTGTAGCCGCCGTCCAAGACCATTACGGGAATGGTGCGCGCGGAGTAGAACTGCGCGAACGCTTTCTGCCCCATCGCGGCGGGGTAGGCTGCCTTCTGGGCGTCGGAGTACTCGACGTTCAGCGTCTTCACGATTGCCTGTGCTCCAACCGTTGACAATGTCGTGTCATCCATGGCAGTGAGAGTTCCGCTACCATCAGCGTCAATATAGACCGTCACGCTGTAAACTTGGTTCTGTACAGTCCCAGTGAAGGGGTCGAAGTAGAGGTCTTCAGTGTAGTCCATCAGGATGTCAAAGGTCATGGCCAAGACATAGCTGCCGTTAGGGGCAATCATGCTGTCAGGCAGGGGGTCTGGCGTCGGGACTCTTTGTCCAGTATCAGTGCCATTGGCATCCAAGACTGCATAGACGTATAGGTTCCCTTGCGGAATCTGTACCGGCGATGGCACGCCAGTCTCGTTGAAAACAACGGGCACGCCGCGGAAGTGGGCGATACCGGTCGTCGCGTTAACTCCGACTGGAGTGTACATGTTGTTGTAGTAGCTGTCGAACGGGTTCGGGAAGAAGCCCGCCACAGACGTGTTGGTGTTGGAGTGCGGGAACGTGTCAGCGAAGCCAGTTTGCGGGCTGCCGACCTGGTGGCTGCTGCGGTTGACAAACATCTGTGCCGGCGCGACCAGTCCGCCATCTGCGTTCAGGTCAATCGTCGCTACAATGGGATTGCCATCACCGTCAACGCCAACCACCATGTCGCTATTGACCGCGAATCCTGTGTTCGTGAGTAGGTGCGTAGCGGTAGTCGGGTCAACCGTGGTGTTATCTGGGCCCGGCATCGCGCTGATTACGGAAGTGGTCTTGATGGCAGTGACGTTCACGTCAAGGCCGTTGGCCAAGTCGAACAGCGTGCCACTGTAGGTAGTCTCGGAAGGGAAGTGCACTCCGTCGGTCAGGTAGAGCAGGCCGTAGTTACCGGCTGCGTAGAAGTCCGGGAAGGTGGCGTAGACGGTGATGTCCAAGTCGCGGTCAAGCGTCGTGCCGCTCTCCGAGTCAACCTTGACTCGCTCGTAATAGGAGATATAGAAAGTCGCCCCGAGCTCGGTGCTGAGTGCGTGGAGTGGGCTGGTAGTCGCCGGCATATACTCGATGTTAGTGCCGGTTTCGTCAGCAACGTAGACGTACGCCTCGAGCCCGTCAACGTCCTCGGTGCCCTCGAACATGTACTCATTCTCATGGCCCGCCACGAACGGGTTTGGCGCCAACGTGGTCTCCTTCGCGGGAAGGTTGTTCGGGCTCCAGGTACTGTAGGCGTAGTCGTCGGCCGAGCCCCCCTCGCCGCGCGACTCATAGGTCGTGCGGTCCAGCCAGCTGTAGCTGTCCTTGAGCGAGAACATGTAGGCGTCGGGTAGTCCGTCGCCGTCGCTATCGTCCGGGGTGGCATAGACGTTCACCGCTTCGTGGTAGAAGGTTTCGTCATCCGTCGACTGTTTGGGGTCTGCCGTCAGGATATGCCAGAGTGCAGCTCCGCCAAAGGTGTCACAGGCGCAACCTTCGTTATCGAACTGCATTGTCTGGAATGCTCCCGGCTCGCCCTGTCCGGTCTTGTTGCCCGAGTCGAGCACTTTGAGGGTTCCCTCATACTCGTAGGTGGTCTCGAAGTCATCGGGGAGCATCTTCGCGTTAGGCGCGTAGACTCCCATCCAGAACGCTGCGAGCAGGAGGAGTACGGCTCCGCCTGCGACCAGCGCCTGGGCTGTCCATTCGGACTGCTGTTCGTTTGTCATGTTATCTCCAGTTGCGTCCTTGGCCCCATTAGATGGAATTCTGCCGGGGCTGGAGTGGGGGAGGCCACTTTTTGCTTTTTAAGCCTTTGCGACAGCCGTTTTCAGCCATTAGCCCAGAAACGGACCGGTCCTGTGTGCTTGCATTCGCCGCAGGTTAGCCCCGCCACTTCCTCGCCACAGCCGCCACAGGTGGTGCCGACCTGTGCACCCAGATTGCAGGTGGGGCACGCTGCGACGTAGGTCTCGCAGCCGCTGCAGTAAGCCGTCTGTTCCCGGTGACTGCACTCGGGGCAGTTCATCGCGCTCGCGTGCATCTCGCCATCGCAGGCCGGGCAATGGCCGCCGGAGCCCGGCAGCAGGTCGCGCAGCACCTCACCCTCCAGTATTTCTTCTTCGAGATGGCGCCCTAGTAACGCCTGCGGCACCCAGAGTGCGTAGAGCGCGGTCCCGAAGGCGAGCAGCTGGAACAGGATGTACCCCTCCTGGGCGTAGCCGAAGGTCCAGCCGGGGTCGCCGAGGTACCACTTGGTGTAGCAGTAGTAGCTCAGCATCGTGAAGAGCATGAACGCCGGCAGCGCCGGCAGCCAGTCGCTCAGCACAATATCCTCGTCGGGCAGTTCGCGCTGGATATGGCTGCGCAGCGCGTAGATTTCGAGTATCATCCAGTAAATCAGGAACAGCGCCAGCAGGATTAGCACCAGCGCTACGAGGTACCAGAGGTAGCCCTGGTCGAACATTACGTAGAACAGCGTCGTCCCGAGTCCGCTCAGGATATAGATGCCAAAGAGCCAGACTCCGTGGTGCCAGATTTCGTGGAACAGCTGTTGCAGGCAGAGCAGTGTCGCCAGCCCCGCCAGCACCCAGAGCGGGGTCGAGATGAGGTGAAACTCGATGCCGAATAGCGGCAGCTCGATGGTGCGGCCAATCCCGCCGAGGCGATAGCCGGCGTAGAGCGAGACCAGGAAAGAGCTGCACGCCAGTGCGACCAGCGCCGTTGTCTCGCTCTCGCGCTCCATGCCGAGATGCTGGTTAAGAACGCCCACGGCGAGCACGCCTGCCGCTTCTACAAATATCTACCGCTCGCGGCGCCCCGTCGCACTCACTCCTCGTCCAGCGCCTGTTTCAGCAGGTCACCCATCGTGAGCGCCTCTGCCTTGCGGCCCCCGGCGCTCGCCTGCCCCTCGCCCTCCGCGGCCTCGGTCAGTCTGATTTCGAGCAGCCGCTCCAGCTTGCGCACCAGCTTTTCGGCTGGATGATGGTGGCCTGCTTCGACCGAGGCGATGATTGACTTCTTCTCGGCCGCCTTCTGTGCCAGCTGGGCGTGGTCCCAGCCGCGTTGCTGCCGCGCCTGCCGCACGCGGGCGCCGCAGTCAGCGACCAGCACGTCGCCCGGCGTCTCGTCGTTCAGCTGCTGCCGGCGCGTCCGCTTCGCCAGCGCCTGCGCGACCCACGCTTCCTGCCCCATGGCTTCGCGCGCGGTCGCCTTGCGCCCCGAGCCGGCGCAGGCGGAACAGGCGCGTAATACCGTGCCCGCAACCTGTGTCGCAATCAGCGCCGCTTCCCTTCCGCAAAGCTCACATTGCATAATTCGAAACTCATATATAAAAGCCGGCAGATAAACCTTCCAGAATGGCCACCCCGGACGAGGACGCCGTAGCCAGCCCCGCTGTCGATACGCAGGACTGGCATCGCTGGCTGATGGAGGAGACCGAGCGGTTCGAATCCGAAAAACGGCAGTTCGAATCAGAGCTTTCGCGGCTCAAGCGCGAGAACGCGCACCTCAAGGGCGAGCTGGCGCGACTGCGTGCGCCGCCGCAGGTCATCGGCACCGTGCGCGACCTGCTCGAGGACGGCCGTGTCTCTATCAAGTCCAGCTCCGGGCCGGACTTCGTGGTACACCTTTCGGAGAACATCGACCGCGGGACGCTGCTCCCCGGCGACCGTGTCGCGCTGCACCGGCAGACGCTGGCGGTGCTGGAGCTGCTGCCCGCCGTGCGCGACCAGCTAGTCATGGGCGCCGAGGTGCTCGAGAAGCCAACCGAGACCTACAAAGACATCGGCGGCCTGAAGAAGGAGCTGGAGGAACTGCGCAGCACGGTCGAGCTTCCGCTCACCAAGCCGGACCTGTTCCTCAAGGTCGGAGTCGAGCCCCCGAAGGGCATCCTGCTGATTGGGCCTCCCGGCACCGGGAAAACATTGCTCGCCAAGGCGGTCGCCAACGCAACCAACGCCAGCTTCATCCGGCTGATTGGCAGCGAACTGGTGCAGAAGTACATCGGCGAGGGCGCGCGACTGGTGCGCGAGCTGTTTCAGCTCGCGCACGAGAAGGCGCCGAGCATAATATTCATCGATGAGCTCGACGCGGTCGGCGCGAAGCGCATGGACGTCGGCACCACCGGCGACCGCGAGGTTCAGCGCACGCTGATGCAGTTGCTCGGGGAACTGGACGGCTTCACCCCGCGCGGCGATATCGCCATCATGGCTGCCTCGAACCGGCCCGATATCCTCGACGAGGCGCTATTGCGGCCGGGGCGGTTCGACCGCATCATCCGCATTCCGCAGCCCGATGCCGAAGCGCGGCTGAAAATCCTGAAGATTCATTCGAAGTCCATGTCGCTGACGCGCGGCCTCAGCCTGAAGAAACTAGTGAAGGAAACCGAAGGAATGTCTGGTGCCGACCTCCGGGCAATCTGCGTCGAGGCAGGCATGAGTGCCATCCAGGCCGACCGGACGAAGGTGCGTGCCAGCGACTTCCGGGATGCGCTACAGAAACTGCGCAGCCGCCTCACCGAGGCGGAGCAGGACGGGCCCGAGCAGACGCTCTACTACTAGCGTGGGCGACAGCCTGAAACGCGCAGCGGCCGCAGCGGCGGTCGAACTTGTCCGCGACGGAATGCTCCTCGGCCTCGGCACCGGCTCGACCGCCGACCACGCGCTGGAGCTACTGGGCGAACGCGTCGCTGACGGGCTGGCGATAACTGGCGTGCCGACCTCGGAGCGCACCGCGGCTCGCGCGCGCGAGCTGGGGATTCCGCTGCGGCCGTTCGAGCCGGGAATGCGGCTCGACCTGGCGATTGATGGCGCCGACGAGGTTTCGCCGCAGCTTGAACTCATCAAGGGACTGGGCGGCGCATTGCTGCGCGAGAAGCGGGTCGAGTCGTGCGCTGAGCAACTGGTGATAATCATCGACGACTCGAAGCTGGTCGCACGGCTGGGCCGGGGGCCGCTGCCGGTCGAGGTTGCGCCCGCGGAGGCTGACGCGACGCTGGTGGTGCTACGCGCGCTCGGTTGCGAGGCGGAGCTGCGGCAGGCGGCCGGTACGGTGTTTGTGACCGATAACGGCAACTGGATTGCGCACTTGCGTTTCGCCCGGGGCATTCCGGAGCCGACTGCACTGGACGCGCGACTACAGGCGCTGCCGGGCGTGATTGATACCGGACTCTTCCTCGGGATGGCCGACATCGTCTATAGCGCCGGCCCCGCAGGCGTCCAGCGGCTAAGGCGCGCCCCTTAAGGCAGGCACGTATAGGCACGTGTGCCCCGCACCAAGCTGACGCTCACGGTTGACCCTGAAATCCTGGCGGAGGCGAAGGCCAAGGCGCAGTCGCAGCACACCTCGATTTCGGGGCTGGTCGAAAATTTCCTGCAATTCTACAGTGAGGCGCGGCTCTACTGCTTCAGCTGCGGCGTTGCGCTGGATGTCACCGAGCGAGAGACATGTGCCAAGTGCGGTTTCCTGAAGTGTAGCGATTGTGCCAAGTGTGGTTGCGATTTGAGCGACGAGGCACGGCAGGCGGTGTTCCACATGCGCCGCGTCTACGAGGAATTGCTCGCCGGGCGAGTCGGTTAGTCCTCGAACCCGAACCGCTTCGCCAGTGCGACAATCCCGAACGCCCAGAGGAAGCCGCCCAGAATCTTGGCGACGGTCATCTGCGCGGTAATGTGCCAGTCAACGGCATTGGCAACATCCATGTCGAACCCGGCAAAGAGTGGCAGGAATATGCCCCACGCCAGCGTTGGGAACACGAGCGAGTCAACGAAGCCGGAGACGACGTTGGAACCATTAATCCTGAGCAGGCGTTCCTTGTCGCCGAGAAGCTGGTAGATGTACGTGTCGGCAATCCCGGCACAGAAGAAGGCGATGGTGCTGGCAAGTGCTATCGCCTTGACGTTGTCCCATGGAGCTGCATCCCAGCCCACGAACTTCAGGAAGAAATTCACCACCAGCGAGAGCAGCGAGCCCGCCACAATCAGCTTGAGCATGTTCTCCCACAGCTTCTCTTTCCAGAGTTCGTGGAGGAAATCGCGCGCGGTCAGGTCGAGGCCGATGAGTAGCAGCGCGGTGAAGAAGACTACCTGAATTTGCCCGACAGGGCCGCCGAGGTCCGCCACCACGTCGAGTCCCCACTTGGCGACCACCAGGTTGGCGACAATGATTGCGCCGAGATACATGCCAATCAGGAATTTCTGTCTGTCGTCCATTTTCGAACTGCCGTGCCGCAGGGCACGTGCGCGCACGTGCAGGACCCCCACTTAAGCGCTTCGGGTCAGAACTTCAGTATCGACCGTGCCTCGAACGGCGCCAGCCGCTGGCGCCCTTTCAGGAACTCCAGCTCAATCAGCACCGCCACTTCGACAATCTCGGCGCCCATCCCCGCCAGCAGGTCGCACGCTGCGCGCGAGGTGCCCCCGGTTGCGAGCAGGTCGTCGACCACCAGCACTCGTTCCCCCTCCGCGACGGCGTCGGTGTGGATTTCCAGCGCGTCGCTGCCGTATTCCAGATCGTAGCTGACGCTGCGCGTCTCCCACGGCAGCTTGCCCGGCTTGCGAATCGGGACAAAACCGACGTCGAGCAACCCGGCGACTGGCGTCCCGAAGATGAAGCCGCGCGCCTCGATACCGACGACCAGGTCGATGCGGCTGTCGCGGTACGGCGCCGCCAGCGCCTCGGCTGCGGCGCGGAGCGCCTGCGGGTCGGCCAGCAAGGGGGTAATGTCCTTGAACAGGATGCCCGGCTTGGGAAAGTCCGGCACGTCACGGATGCGGTCGCGGATTAACTGGATTTGATTTGTTGGCATGTGTTTATTCTGAAAACATCCTCAAATTACCAAGCGCTACCTGCTTTTTTGGCCGCAACATAAGCATCGGCCAGCCACCAGAGGCCTAGACCTCCTAAGGTTAGCATCTTGAAAACGCCCGAAAGAGCATCACCTTTGTAAGCCCTGTCTACACCTATAAATCCGAATGGTGAAGCTGCAATCCAGAGTGCAATATGTGCCTCGGTGATTCTTCCAGTTCTCAATTTTTCAGCGACCCAGGATTTCCCTGCAATGCCTGCCATCCGTACTGTAGTACCCCGGTAACTTAAACGCTTTAGTCAGCAGAGAAAGCAGACACTAGCGTCTTCCCGTGCCCATGCTACCTCTAGCGTGGGGTGGCGAGTCCCGGGCCGGAGCCCGGGGTGCCCGCCTCGCTTGTGGCTGTGTGGCCCTAGGTGTATACCAGCGCCAGGATGGCAAAGGCATTGATAGCCCAGAGCATCGGAGAGACTTCGTTGGTATTGCCCTTTATGACCTTGATAGCTGTCCAACTCAGGAAGCCCCAGATAATTCCCTGGGTAATCGAGTAGGTCAGCGGAATCAGGAACATCGCCATGAAGGCAGGGAAGGCAACGTCAAAGTCATCCCAGCGGATTTTCAGGACTGGCTTGGCCATGAACACGCCTACCAGCACGAGTGCCGGGGCGGTTGCAATGGCGGGAACCACCTCCAGCAGTGGCGTCAGCCACAGGAAGGGTATGAACAGCAGTCCCGCGACAACCGCGGTAAAGCCGCTGCGCCCGCCCTGATTGATACCGGCCGCGGATTCGATGTAGGTCGTACCGCTGCTTGTACCGAAGAGGCCCGAGATGGTGGTAGAGAGTCCATCGACGATGAGTGATTCCTTGATGTTGCGCGGGTCGCCATTCTCGTCTTTGAGGCCGTCGGCCGCCTCGGAGACACCGACGAAGGTGGAAAGGCTGTCGAACATGTCAGTGAACAGGAACGCGAAGATGACGGGAAACAGGCTTAGTTTCAGGGCACCTGCTATGTCCATCGAGTTGATAAGTCCGAAATCGGGATTGGAGGTCACCTTGCTCGGCATTTCCGAGTGTCCGAGGAGTATTGAGAGGACGGTCGTAATGGCGATGCCGATGATGAAAGCACCCCGGACTCCCTTGGCTACCAGTGCAGCCATGACAGTCAGACCAATCAGGAACAGGACCACCGACTGGTCTGCCCCGAGCAGGCGGTCGATTATGCTCCCGTCGTCCGGGAAGAGCGACACGAGGCCGACTTTGGTTGCAGGGTTGTCAACAATGAATCCAGCGTTGCTGAAGCCGATGAAGGCAATGAACAGCCCGATACCGGCCGCTACAGCGTACCGTATCTGGTCCGGAATCGCACGTACAATCTCGGTCCGCACGTTGGCAACCGAGAGTGCTACGAAGATGAGGCCCGAGATGAATACCGCGCCAAGTGCCGTGCTGGCACTCACCCCGGTAATCACTACGCCCCATACAAAGAAGGCATTCAGTCCCATTCCGGGCGCCATGACATATGGATTCTTGGCCCATACACCCATGGCAATACTGCTGAACGCGCTTACCAGCACGGTTGCAGTTACGAGCTGGCCGAAGTCCAGCCCAGTGCACACTACACCTTCAATACAGGTCGAGAGAATGCCAGGATTCACCACGATGATGTAGGCTGTCGCCAGGAACGTGGTAATCCCGGCCATAATCTCTGTATTGAGATCGGTGTTGTTTCCTTTCAGGTCGAAATGTTCTTCGATTACATCTTGCATTTTTTCACCCTTTTTTGAAACCGTTTCCCGGGCAGTTGGCAAGGGGCGCCAGAGACCGGTAACGCGGTTTCTGGGATTTCCGACCCAAACTTCCCTAAATAAGTGGAACGGGTGCCTGCCGATACAGTTCGCATCCCCCGGAATCATATACCACGGGGTAGTTATCCCCGCCGAACTTGGCCGCCGCTTCCGCCGACAACGGCTGCGCCGCCTCCCATTGCAGCAGCGTCACGCCGGCGCGCACTTCGTCGCTCAGCAGCACGTAGCCGACCTCCTGCGTCCCGGCGGCGGGCGTCCCGACTTCGCGCACGACGCCCGTGGCCGTGAGGACTTCCGCGCCGCGCTCCCAGGAGGCGTTGTGCTCGCCGAGGCCGAACGCGAGCGAGGAGAGCCGGTGGTCGCTGACGATGAGTGCCCCGGGCTCGACCTGCTGTGTCCAGAGTACGCATCCCAGCTCCGCGTTGGTCGTGCCCTCCTGGAAGCCGCCCATTACCGCTGCCGGCGGGTAGGCGGTTAGCGCGCCGCAGAGCAGGATGGCGGCGAGGCCGGCGGCAAACTGCGGCCGGCGCGGGCACGCCTGCATCCGTAGCAGCGCCATGAAGCCAGCGCCCGCCATCAATGCGAGCGGCGCCATCAGGTAGGGGGCGTGGCGGTAGGCAATCAGCAGGTGCGA
>JASMLC010000015.1 GCA_030748895.1 Candidatus Poseidoniia archaeon | reverse complement strand
CGGGTGTGGTGTAGCCTGGTATCACTTCAGCTTGCCAAGCTGAGAACTCGGATTCAAATTCCGGCACCCGCACCAATTCAGGGGTAAATCAGTCGTCCAGTTCCTTCAACTTGGCGAATATATCACCCAGTTCACCATCGTCATCTTCGTCGCCGCTGGACTTTTGCTGCTTCTTTTTCAGCGCGGGTTTCACGACACCGGTTTCCTCTTCCGGTTTTTTATACTCATCGTCAGATGATTTGCCTGCGGGTTCCTGCGGGGATTCCGGGCCGAGTTCGCCAAGTTTGCCGAGCAGGTCGTCCATCCCCGACACGCCGAGGTCGGCCGGCTCTGGCTCGGGCTCCGGTTCCGGTTCGGCTTCCGCTTCCGGCTCCGCGACAACTTCCGTTTCGACCACGATTTCGGCCTCGGCGACCGGGACCTGCTCAGCTACCGCCACCTCGACCGTTTCGGCCGGCGCGGCTGCGGCGGGCGGCCGCTGGCTGCCGCCCGCCAACAGCTTCTGCAGCGCCTTCCCGTCGGGCGGGTCTTCCTCGCGGAAAACCTCGGTGCCGGCGAAGAGCGTCGTCGTCACGCCGGCGTTGCGGCCTTCGGAATCGCGATAGTCAAGCCGTAGCGCGAGGGCGGCGGAGCCCGCACTGCGCGGCTCGAACCAGAGCACCAGCTTGTGGCTGTCGTGCGATTCGATTTCGCCGAGGCGTACGCCGCTGCTGGTCTGCTCGGTTTCCGGCTGCGTCGCGACCAGCTCAAGCAGGGACGCGGTGCGCTCCAGCTTCAGGTGCGCCTCGCTGAACGGTTGCGAATCGTAGTTGCATACCTCCACCTGTACGCGGACATGGCCGGCAACGTGTTCCCAGCCTGCGCGCAGGCCGACCTTCTGGAGCGAGAGGTATTCGTCAATCATCTCGCGGCTGACTTCGCGCGTGCCGTCGAGCAGCGGCTGCAGGATTTCGCGTGTTCCCGAGAGCAAGGTGACGTCACCGTCCCAGCCCGCGAGCTCGCTATTGAAACGGCTCTCCACCAGCTTCAGGGCGTTCGCAACCTGCGAGCGCAGTTCGCGGGTCTCCTCACCGTAGATGACCACGGCGAGCACTGCCTGCTCGCCGCGCTCAATCATGACGCGGTTATCGCCGTAAACGATAGAACCCAGTTGCCCCGCCGCCTGAAATGAGTCCTGCACGAAGTCGTTGATGGCGGTGAGCATACTACCCATTATATCCTGATCGATTGCGGTTTCCTTGAGTGACTGCCCGGATATGAGCCGGCCGTCGTTGTAAATCAGGTAAAGCTCCTCAATTCGATATGGCGGGTGCCCACCGCTGGCGGGCGAGACCGTGTCCTGGATATTGATAATCTGGGTCACCTGCTGCGGCTCGGCCGCCTGGATGCGTGAGACCAGGGAAGCGGCGGCCGGCAGGTGCGAGTAGGTCGAGGCCACTTCGCGAATCATCTCGATATCGACCCCCAGTTCCTTCAGCTCGGAAACCTGGAAATTGTGGAGCAGCGTGTCTGCGAGCGCGAGGAATGAGCCCTTCTGCCGCGACGGACTGCGGTGGTAGCGCCGGGCGGTGGTCTCCCATACGCCGGGCACGACTTCGCGCTTCACTTCCTCGAAGAGACCGCTGTCGACGAACTGCCGGAAGATAGCGCGCAGTTCGGTGCGGAACGGGTTCAGGTCGCCGTGACCCAGAATGACGTCAACCCAGGTGTCGTGCGGGAACTTGATGACGTTGCCGTCGCCCGGCAGGTATGCCAGAGCACGGTTGAAGGTACCCTGATCCATCGAGTCGTTGAGTTGCTCCTGCGCGTGGGCCGAGAGCTGCTCGACCGCTGCGTCGTAAAAGAGGTCGTGGCAGAAGCGCTCTTCCATGGTCTCAGCGAGGAAGACCAGCGAAGTGAGCGCGTGCAGCCCGCCGGGACGGTATTCCTCGCCATCCTTGAGCAGCCGTTGCAGCAATAGCGAAACGTAGTTGTTCATCCCGCGGATGGCGTTCTCCTGAATGTAGTCGGCGGTGAGTGCGCGTAGTCCGCGATGCAGCATTTCGCGAATCATCGACCAGACGTAAATCGGTGACCCCTCGGCGTACTGCACCAGTGCCGAGATTGCATCCTCGTCGTAGCCCAAACCGGAGAAGCCGAGCATCTTGCGGCTGAGCAGCTTCATCTCGCTCTCTGAAAAGAGCGGCACTGTCAGCCGGTCGAACTGCGCCTGGAACTCTGCCGGCAGCGAAGCCCAGTCCGCCTCGCGGGCGCTCAGGATTACGCCTCTAATCTGCCGGTCGGTCAGCGCCTGCACCAGCTCGGTGTTCTCCTGGATGTCGTCGTAGAAAAGCCGCACGCCGAACTTTTCGTGCGCCTTGCCGAGCGTCGTGGTCGAGATGCGGCCGACCGGGAGGCGGGCCATCAGCCGGTCAAACAGCTCGAACAGAAGCACGGTCTTGCCGACACCGGGCTCGCCGATGATGACGTAGTTGCGGTCGGGCGGACCATCCAGCACCCGCTCGACAATCTCGCTGCGGACCGCGTCGAGGTGGACGTTGCCACGCAGGTTTTCCGGCAGCGCCCAGTCGCTTATCAGGTGCGCCGGGTCGACCGGGACCTCGAAGTAGGATGAAATCGCAAACCGCTCGCGGTTGTTGTGAAGATAGTCCAGCTCCTGCTCGTTGCTCGGTGCCGCAAGGTACGCCTCACGGCGGCGCGCCATGTATTCCGCGACCAGCTGCTCGTACCCCTCGAGCCCTTCGGGCGGCAGCCAGGTTTCGACCAGCCGCTGGGGTTTCTGCTCCTCTTCCTCCTCGGTGGCGGCCGCGATGACCGGAGTTTCGCGCGAGCGGAGCAGCAACCCGCCGCCGACAAACAGCACCCCGAGCAGCAGCGCCGCGGCGACAAGCAGCAGGTTGTCTCTGGCGATGCCAAAGAACTCCTCGTCCGGCACCACGACCGGCTGGACTTCGACCGTGAACGAAGTCTCGCTCCAGGTGCCGTCGTTGTCCTGCACGCGCAGCGTGATAGTGTGGTTGCCGGCGCTGAGGCTGCTGGAACTCATCGAGAAAGAGGCGTTGCTCGAGAGCACTCCATCCAGGCTGGAGACCCACTGGAGCTGCTGCACCGTACCGTCTGTATCGCTGAAGGAGGCGTTGAACTCGAGCATCGTGCCGTCAGCGCTGACGACCGGGTCCGGGACAAGGGTGGTCGAGACCTGCGGCGGGATGTTGGTGACTTCGGCCTGTAGCGGCAGTACCAGCCAGCCTGAGCTCCCGCCGTGGCGGTCCTGCGCTTCGAGCCGGAATTCGTAGTGGCCGAGCGAGGCGTTGAAGTCGGGGGCGAAGCTGAAGCTGGCCCGGCCCGAGTCCCAGTCCGGCGCCGAGAGGTAGGCGGTTTCCCATGCGCCGGTGCCGAGGCGGCGATACGCTGCCTCTAAGCTAAGCTCCGCGCCCAGGTCCGTGTCATCCATCACGGCACCGCTGAACGAAACGCTGCCGCCCCGTACTAGGAATTGCGCTGTGAGTGACGGCTCCGAGAGTCGCGGCCGCCCGTTAACGTAGATGGCGACGGTCGTATCGTCGCTCCAGAGGCCGTTGGAAGCCTGAAGCCGCAGTGTGATATTGTGGGTGCCGTTAGCCAGCGCGACGACCTCGATTGTCGGCTCGCTGCCGAGCAGTCCTGCCACGTCGGACCACCACTCCCATGACGTAATCAGCATCTCGCCGGTCGCTTCGCCCTGCAGGGTGATGGTATCGCCGTCGTGGACCAGCAGAGGCGGGTCGATTATCAGCGCGCCGGGCCGCCGCATCACGACCAGCGAGATGCTCGACTGCGCAGCGCTGCCGTTGTCGTCGACCGCCTGTAGTGTAATCGAGTGGCTGCCGAGGCTCAGGCCGTCGACGCCCAGCTCGAGCTGCGGGCCGTAACCGAGGATGCCGTCTTGCGACGAGGACCAGGTCCAGTTGGTGATGGCCCCGTCCGGGTCGCTGCCGCTGCCGGAGAGCAGCACGGTCCCACCGCCGGTCAGGAAGTCCTCGGGATGGCGTGCGGTTCTGGAGATGCGGATGCTGTCGAGCAGGCCGGCGTACGCGTTACCCCCGTCAGGCGACATACCGAGCCAGGTGTCGCGCTGCGAAGTGTCCGCAGCCCCGGACGGGCGCGAGTCTAACATTACGCCGTCGACCCAGAGCGAGACCATGTCGGCGGAGCGGACCACCGCGACGTGATGCCAGCCGCCGTCGTTGAACTGCGCGGCGGCGGCGAGCGTGAGCGGCATGCCGCCCTGTGTCTGCTCGAAGCGCGGCTCGCCATTGACGAGATAGAGGTGGTGGTTCCAGCTGCTGTCACCGCTGTAGTAGTCGGAAAGCAACGTGCCGATACCAGTGTCGGTGGTGTTGAACCAGAGCTCTATGGTGGTTGTGCCGAACTTGAGCAGCGGCCCCTCGAGATAGATGAACTGGCCGTCGAAGCGGACCGCGCTGCCGTCGTAGCCCGGTGCCCACGACTGTGTCGGCTGCAGCGTCAGGTTGTTGCCGTTACCGCTGCCGTCAGCACTACTGGTGCCGCTCCCCTCGTCCAGCGGCCACCACACCTTCGTCGCCGCGTCGACCGGTTCGCGCATGTCGCCCTGAATTGCGGGGCTGGGGCTCACCGAATCCACCGCAGGGTCGGGCGGCAGGTTGAGCCAGACACGCTGCAACGAGTCCTGCGAGATGCTGAAGCTGGATTCCTGTAAGCCGTTGAACTGGACCGAGACCGTCGCCACCACCGACTCGGGCGTCGCGCTGCCGTTGTAGAGCAGCCCCGCCAGCAGCAGCTCCGGCAGGCGCCCCGCGCCGTCCGAGAGCGCCTCGCTGCCGCCGAAAGCAGGGGTGGCGTACAGCGCCACCCCGCCCTCCAGGAGTTCGACGTCGAGCCAGCTTCCCGGTCCCTCGACGGTGCGCAGCTCGACGGTGAGCCGGTACTCGATGGCGAGGCTGCTGCCGGCCTCGCAAATGACATTGCTGAAAGTGGTGTCGAGCGCGCGATTGCCGATTGAATTATCCTTCAACTCAATGTGGTTGCCTATGCTGCCTGACTGCAGTAGGTTATCGCCGCCGCCGAAGATATTGAGGTAGTCTGCCGTGACGTTTTCGAGCAGCGCGTTTGTCTGGTTATTCAGCTGCAGCACTCCGAACGCCGTATTCCTCAATTCGAGCTGGCTTCCCTCATTGATGTTTGTCCAGTCCGAGAAACTGGAATCAGTGATTGAGTGGCCTGAACCACCTAACCGGAGCGAGTCGCCCGCGGCCTGCGAGACATCGACCCGCTCCAGCACGAAGTCGGAGGCGCCGAACGGGGTGGCGATGCCGTCGGAAGTGGTGTTGCTGACGGTGACGTCGCGTATCTGCAGCCCTTCAGCCGGGGTAGCGACATTGATTCCAATGCCTTCGATATCCGAAATCGTGAGGTTCGTCAGAACGACGCCGTCCGCGTTCACTATGATTCCACCGCTGGAATTACCGACCGAAAGGCCTTGCAGAACCGTCCCGGAAGCGCTGATGGTGAACGCAGGCCCGCTCTGGTTGTTGGCCATGCCACCCTGCACCATCACCCCCGGGCCGAGCCCGGTAATCGTCAGCCGCGTATCGACCGTGACTGACTCCTCGTAGAGGCTGGGCCACACCAGCAGTTCGTCGCCCTCGCTGGCGTTCGCGACCGCGTCGAAAATCAGCCCGTATTCGTTCAGGGTGCGCTGGTTCTGGACCAGCCCGTAGTTCCACTCGTCGGGAATCCGGACCGTCTCGAGATGCGGCCCCGTGGCGTTGAAGTCGGCCGCCCCCTGCCGCAAGCGGAACGCGTAGGCGAGCGCGAACTCGGTCGTTTCGGGGTCGGAACTACCGGCGTAGCTGGTGTGGGCCTGCATCTGCGGCGCGATGCGGCCGTCACCGCCGGTGGTCGCGTCGCTGCCGCCAAAGAAGGGGGTGGCGTAGACCGTTCCACCGTCGGCCCTCAGGCGCAGGTGGACTGCCTCGAATAGTGTGCCGAGGTCTTCGTTCCGCACCTCGATGGTTATGTTGTCGGCGATAAAGAGCTGCGAGGTGGAGTCGCAGCTAATTTCGCCCTGCCACGCGGAGCCGTTGAGGTAGTTGGCGGTCGAGTTCGAGGCTAGCTGGATTGAGCCAGCCAGCGTGGAAAACCGAATCGAGTTTGACCGGCTGTTCTCGAATGAAACGGCAACCGAACTGGCAGTGACAGCTTCGTTGCTGAAGGAATTTCCAGACGCATCATAGAGGCGCAGGGCAATCGCGACACCGGTCCAGTTGTTACCGGTCGCGACAGTCCCGGTGGCGGAATCCAGCTGCAAGCCCTCAACGGCGCCCGAACAGTAGTTTCCTTTCAAGGTTATATAATCTGCACTCAGCGAGAAGCATACTTCGCTGAAGCTGGATACACTGTTTTCCTCGAACTCATTCCAGTCGCCGGAGACGAGGAAACCGATGTCGCCGTTGGTGAGCTGGTTGCCGCTGAACTGGTTGTTGCTACCGGTGACCAGCACCGCGGCGTCCTCGCCAGCGGCGTCAACCACGTTGTCGGTGAAGACATTCCAGGTGCCAGTAGCTTGAATCGGGAAGTCGGAGCCTCCCGAAAAATTGTTGCCGGTGAACTGGTTGTTGCTGCCATAGACATTGATGCCGGATGATTCGCCATCAACCAGGGTATTGTCGATAATTTCGTTCCGGTCTCCATCGACCACAATGCCAATCCACCCTGTTTCGGAGACGATATTGTGAGCGATGTAGTTGTTGTCATAAAGCACCCGGATTGCAGGGAACTCGGTCCGCGTCAAAGAGTTACCAGTCACGTAATTGAACTCGGCATCATCGCCCAGCAGGATACCGGTCACCTCGCTGTCGGAGACTGTGTTATTGTGGATTCGGTTCCAGTCTGAGAAGTAAACACCGATTCCGAAATTCTGCGATGCGTCATTCCCGTACTGCTCGATGGTATTGTTGTCAATCCAGCTGTTCGAACCATAACGTAACTCAATGGCATTGCCGTCCCCAATCTCAAAGCCGTTCTGGGAGGCACGCGCATTATCCACGGTCCAGAGAACCAGACCGTGGGCGTTGTTGTCGAACTGGTTGGAATATATAACCACATTATCAGAGTTAAATATATAGGCGCCGCGGCCGGCGTTGTTGCTGAAGAGGGAGTTCCTGATTAGCAAGCCATCCGCGGCGGAGGCGTATAGGCCATGATGGCCTGTTTCCGCGCCGTTATCCTTGGAGGTTACGTTGTCGAATATTGTGTCGGGCGCGGAGCTGAGCTGGACTCCGCTGTCGCCTCCTGCGCCGGAGAAGGTGCTGTTGCGGACCACGGTCCTGCCCGCCACCGACAGCTTGAGCCGGGCGAACTCGCCACCAGAGGCGGCTGAGTCGAGAAGGGTGTTGTCGTTGGCAGAGTTCCGGAAGTAGAACGCCTCGTAATGGACGTTGTTGACGGTGCAGTTGATGAGTAGGTTATCATCGGAATCCTCCAGGACGATGCCGCTGGCCAGGACTCCATCAGCCGATACCAAGATATCGCGCAGGGTGTTGGAATCCGACTTTTCCAGATATATGCCATAGCCCGAATCCAGAGTGATTTCCAGGGTCAGGTTTGAGAGGTGGGCCTGCTCATTGTCAACCAGCAGGACCAGTCCCATGCCGGAAATAGTTACGTTATCCATGACCAGCCCATCGGTATTTGTTGACCACACCTCCCACCACCCGGGATTTCTGCGGTTGTCAAAGATCCAGCTGTCCCTGACTGATATTGAATCGCTTTTGTCAAGGCGGATTCCGGATCCTCCATTACCGGTCAGGGTGATTCTGTGTAACTCAACGCTGTAGGCATCTTCGAACAGGATAGCGGAGCCGTCGCTATTCAAAACGGTGCAGTCGCTAACAACGCTGCTGGTTGTCTTGTAGAACACTATCCCCTGCTCGGAGCTGTTAGTGACTGTCAGATTGGAGAAGGCCAGATTTTCGTTCTGGAATGCATAAATGCCATTAATCGAGGAATCGTGGATTACCAGCCACTCCAGTGTTACATCACTCGAGAGCCTGTCAAGATAGAGTCCTCTACCATCCAGGACTGTCAGGTTTCGAATCGTGACAGAGTCGGCATCAATGTGGATTACGTAATCATCGCCTGTGCCTTTCAGCAGCACATCCGCGGTGGAATTGCCGGTTATCGTCAGCGACTCCTCGATATCGACCATCTCGGGATAGCTCCCTTTCCAGATGTGCAGCTCGTCGCCGCTGTCTGCCTCGGAGATGGCAGTCGCCAGCGACGAGTAGTCCTCGCCCGAATCGACGTTGCGCACCAGTCCCTTGCGCCAGTGTTCAGGTACATAGATATCCAATGTTGTGGTCTGGTTCAGCTGCTGTGATTTCTCCTTGGCGCGAACGCCAAAGGCGTACTTGACCGTGGTCTCAAAAACATCAGGAGTTGCGGAACCGTTCCAGTGCCGTGTCAGTAGCAGCAGCTGGCGGATAGAGCCACTAGAATCAGTAAGATCATCGCTACCACCCCAGTGCGGCGAAGCGTATGCAGTGCCTGTGCCATCCTCAACTGCAATTTCAAAATCGACAAACGGGTCACTATTCTCTTCCAGGATGCGGAGGCTAAACAACTCCCTCTCACGCAAATCAGCGTCGGTGGATATCGAGATTGATGAGAATGTGGAATTGATGATTGTCGTTTCTCCAGATGTGAGGCGCAGGTCATACAAACCGCTGCCCGAAATCGTCGAATTCTCGATGCGGTGGTTGCTGCCATGGGTGATGTAAATGCCGAACTCAGCGCTGTTCAGGACTGTGTTCGCGAGCAGTCGGTTGGAGCCGCCAGTCCAGGGCGTGATTCCTATTCCGTGCGTGTTTTCAGCTATATAGTTGTACGCAGCCAGATTATTGATGCCGTAGACGCCCGAGCAGCAGCCGCCCCAGAATAGGATGCCATAGCTGTTGCCGGTGACGTTGTTATGGAGGAATTCGCTGTCACGGGCACTGGTGTAGATTCCCGGACCGTTGTTGTCCCGGACTTCGTTGTAGGTGACAATGCTTTCCAGGACCGAAAACAGCCTAATCCCCGCATGCCCATTATCAACAATCTGATTATGGTGGATGCCAAAACCGGAACCGGAGGAAGAAGCGTAGATTCCGCCATTGGAATTATTATGGATATGGTTGCCATAGACCAGCGCGTCAGGGGTGGCGCTGAGATAGATGCCATGCTTGCCGTTGTTGCTGATTGTGCAATTTTCGATGCGGATTCCGGAAGACCCCTGGACATCCAACCCACTGTCGCTGTTCGAATCGATAGTGCTGTCGGCAATCCGAGAACCCCAACCCTTGTTGTCAAAATATAAGCCATTGTAGTTGTCGTGCAGCCTCACGCCGGTCGCGTTCAGTCCTCCGCCGGAGGAGTTTACATGAATTCCATACTCGTCCGACCCGGTGGCGCCCTTCACTGTCAGGTTGGCTATCGTAGCGTACTTACCTGTGACCTTAACTGATGTGTTGCCTGCACCATCAATTATGGTACTTCCAGTCCCGTTACCTAACAACACCACCTCCTTGTCAATTATCAAGTTTTCGCGGAATGTCCCGTTCCAGGCATAGATGGTATCGCCCGATGTCGCGTTCTCTATTGCGGACTGAATGTTGTAATAGAGGACTCCAGAGTGGTTAACTCGAAAATCAGGGACCTTGAAATGTTTGGTATAACTATCCGTGAGGTTCAGCAGGGTTGTGCTGTGCCAATCGACGTAGCGCAGCCGCAACTCCACGTTCTGGACCACGGGAGTCGAGTTGCCATAGTAACGTTGCGTAATCACCTTGATAGCCACCTGATTATTCAACCAGCCCAGACTCCCGCTCAGGGAGTCGCTGCCGTCAAAATAGGGCGAGGCATACTGGAGGCCGTTGCGGTCGGTGACGCGCGCATCGGCTCCGGAGCGTGGCATGACGAAGCGGTCAATTGTCCACTTTGCCTTGCCGTTCTCGAAATCATCCTCGAACAGCGTCTGTCCCCCGTTGGTCACCTTGACATCATCGATGTACCAGCCCTCAAAGGTGGAAACCGAACCGTCCGAGGCGAAGCGGAAGCGCAACAGCACATCCTCGTTGGCGTAGCCGCTGAGGCTGAAATTCTGGAGTACCCAGCCGTTGGAGTTATTGCAGTAGCCCGCATCACCTAGTGCGGCGACACTGCTACAGGAGTAGCCGCCGGCGGGCGTCAGCAGTTCCCATGAATCGCCAGTATCAGTCGAGATTTGTACATGGCCGCCGTCATACGGATTCTCGGTTTCATACCATACCATGATGGCCAGCTTGGGAGAACTGCCGAGCGATATCCCATCCTTCGTAACGAACGAGAAATCCCAGTTGTCTTCATATTCGCCCGCATCTCCATCGCCGTTATCGTTCTTGTCAGGATTTCCCAGCCACATTGCGTGCGTTCCCGAATACGCCGTGCGATTTTCGTCGGTCTGGTTGTCGTATATCTTCCATGACTCGCCAGTGCCATTATCGGTGACCTTGACGTGCAAGCTGTTGCTTATCAGTAATTCAGAGCCGGAATTGATGCTCAGGGACTCTCCGAAGTTAGTTTCATAGAGAATAATGCCTGTTGATGGATCTCCACTGAAAAGGATTGATTCCTCACCTCCGTTATAAAAGCCATCGTTTATGGAGTTGTTATGCGAACTATCCTCAAACACCAGGGAATACTCATTGCTCAAGCCATTGGAAGAATTCAGGTAGTTACTTGTGGAATCGGATGCGAAAAGGTAACCGTGTTCCTCATTTTCGTATGCCTGACAGCTTTTAATTTCATTTTGAGTGGAGGAATTGACTAGCGAAATGCCGGCGCCGTTATCAATAAATTTTGTGTTTCGAATTAAATTAGATGATCCTGCGTGGAAATACAATCCGACGCCGGTGTTCCCTTCAAAATCAGTCTCATAAAATGTCTGGTTAAAGGCATAAAGTGACCTGAAACCAGCATCTCCATTATTTTCGAAAAGACTGTAGTAAATTCTTGCATGCTGACAATAGTAGCAATATAATCCGCGGTTGTCATTGTCACTGAAAGTGGAATTATCTATCCTCAGGTAATAACTGTGCTGGAAGTCAGCTCCGTTGTGTGTTGAATTACTGATTGTACTATTGATTATGTGAATGTAATGATGCTGCTGACCGGCCAAACCTACGTAATTTCCCTCTAGAGTCAGGTTTTCCAAACGTGTTCGTTCACCTCCCTCAATCATTTTTATCCCTGCGAACGGCAAACCCGCCCCCGCACTGCCGTTAGCGCTCGATTCAACTTTCAAGTGACTGATTTCAACATAATCGTGTTCTACAATGAAACCGTGACCTTCCCAACTGGCGTTAACGACTGTTGACGTGCCGTTACCGCGTACAATAATCTGGTCCTCGATTGTCAAATTGTATTCAACATAAATGCCGTTCCAGATACGGACAATATCACCGTCTACAGCCGCCTCCAGTCCGTCTTCGATTGTTGTATAGTCACCGTTGCCATTAACGTCGACAATGATTGTTTCACCCTCTGCTGCGGGAAATAGCAGCAGCGCCGCCAGCAGCGCGAGTGCGACCAGCGGCAGGCGTGGTGAGGACATCGGCTCCCGCCGGCATCCCGGCGACCGGGATAAATATGGGTTCCTGCCGCGTATGCCTCAAATAGTGGTCGTCGATAGGGCAGCATGGCGGTCGATGGCGATACCTTTCGCGCGCTGATGCGGCAGTTCCCCGCCGGCGTCACCATCGTCACCTTCGACGACGACGGCACCCTCGGCGGACTCACCGTCTCCAGCTTCTGCTCGCTCTCGCTGGAGCCGCCGCTGGTGCTCGTCTGCATCGACCGCGGGGTCGCCAGCCACGACGCGATTGCGCGCGCCGGGAAGTTCGGCGTCTCGGTCTGCGCCGACGGGCAGGGCGGGCTGGCGTGGGACTTCGCCAATCCGAAGAAGGACAAGCAGGAGCTGCTCAAGGCGACGCCGCACTCGCTCGCGGACGGCGTCCCGCTGCTCGACAACTGTGTCGCGACTATGGCGTGCCGTATCGTCGCGGAGCACGCGGCGGGCGACCACACCATCTATGTCGGGCAGGTCGAGTCCGGCACGGTTGATGAAGCGCTGGAGCCGCTCGCCTACTGCCGGGCGGGGCTCGGCTCTTTTACACCAGCGTAGTCGGCGAGCCGCGCGAGCGACTGCTCGAGCATGGCCTCATCCAGACTGCCCCGCAAGGCGACCTGGCTGCGCCAGAAAAACGCCGAGAGCCATATCTCCTTCACCTCGGCTTCGCCGTCGGGCAGCGTAAGTCGCCCCACCTGCTGCCAGAGCCCGAACGACGGCGCGAAGACGCATTGCTTCTCGCGCGGCGTGAAACCGGCGGCGAGCAGCTCCTGCTCGAGCGCGGTCAGCAGCTCCTCGCCGCGTACCTGCAGTAGCGTGCCGCGGCCGTCGCGCAGCCGATAGCCCTGCGCCACCAGCCAGAGGCCCGGCAGCGCAATCAGCAGGAAGAGCAGGTCCAGATTCAGCTCCGCCAGCAGCGGTCCCTCGACGGCGTTACGCACGATAGTGCGTGACGCCAGCATCATCCCCAGCACCAGCGCCGCGGCGCGATACCATTCGCGCGATTCGCTGTGCCACTCCAGCGGCGCCATC
Source organism: Candidatus Poseidoniia archaeon (assembly GCA_030748895.1). NCBI lineage: Archaea > Methanobacteriati > Thermoplasmatota > Candidatus Poseidoniia > Candidatus Poseidoniia archaeon. The sequence continues at coordinate 15,533 of JASMLC010000015.1, read as the reverse complement.
AGAAGAGCCTCTGCTGCTCGCCTTGCGGTTCACGCTCCGGCGTAGTCGGCTTCCCGGTCGCCGCCTCGTCGCTGGCGGCAGAGAAGAGCGTCGCCTGCCGGCCGCCGGTGCGCAGCGCGCGCTCGTCCCAGCCGAACACCTCGGTGATGCGCGCCAGCGACTTCGCCAGCCGGCCGGCATAGTAATCCCAGTCGGGCACCGCCGGTTCCTCGCCGGGGAAGAAAGGCTCGACGACCATCGGCGTGCGCGACGTGTCGGTAACGATGAACGCTACTTTCATGCCGCTGACGAAGGGGCGGCCGGTCTCGACGAACTTGGCGTGCGCCTGCAGGTGCGCCATCGCCTTCGGGTTCTTGTACTTGCGACCGAGGTTGACCGTCTTGGAAATCACCAGCTCCTCCGGCGCCACCTTGCCGGCAGCGACGCGCGCGACCCAGTCGCGCGCGGTCTCGCGCGCTGCCTCGGTCGAGCCCTCCATCAGCCGCGCGAAGATTTCCTGCAACGCCTCGACCTGCGCCGGGAAGGCGTCACTGCGGCGCGTCTCGTAGCCGCGCACCACCTGCGTTTCGCGCGGCCACACCTGCTGGCCGACGTAGCGCTTCTTGACTCCGTGCGAGAAAAAGGGGTGCAGGATTTTCTCGAACTCCAGCTGCCGCGCCCCCCCGGAGTAGCGCGCTGCGATGGCTTCCCCGAAGGCGACTGTCTTGTCCAGGTTGCCGTGCGGTGAGCCAAAAAAAACCGAGTCGGTATCGCCGTAAATCACTGCGAGGCCCTCGGCCTCGAGCTCGGCGATGATGTCGCGCACCGCCTCGCGGGCGTAGGCGGTAATTGAGGCGCCGATATCGAGGTTGGTGAAGCGATAGAAGTAGGACGCAAAGACGCCGTAGACCGAGTTCATCAGAATCTTGATTGCTTCCTGCACCCGCTGGTAGTGCTCCGCCTCGGCGCCCGCGGCACCCGCCTGCCGTTCGCGCGCCGAGTCGCGCTCCGCCATCAGCCCCTCGAGCAGCTCCGGCAGCAGCCCGCGCCGGATTTCCGGCGTCTGGAAATTGACGCCGTGCGGTGTCCTGATGGCGCCATCGTCGGAGAGCGTCGTGAAGCAGAGGTTGCGGTCGATGATGATACTGGGATACATCGACTTGAAATCGAGCACGCAGACCCAGTCGTACAGGCCGGGCTCGAGCGCGTGGACGTAGCCTCCTGCGATGTGGCCGGTGCGCCGCTGGTGGCGCGTCAGCGGGACGCCGATACCCTTGCGGTCGGCGGCGCGAATCATCAGCGAGTCAATCAGCGACGAGGTGCGGCCGTTCAGCACCTCCTCCAGCGGCAGGCGCGCGACCGAGCCGAGGTGCTGGAATTTCTCGAGGACGCGGATGTGCTGCATAATCTCGAACGCGAGCCGCGCGTCCTCAAGGCAGTAATCCATGACGCGCTGTGGGTCGCGCTCCCACTCGGCGTCCATTTGCTGCGGGTTGACGTCGTGTTTCTCCCGCCCGAGCAGCTGCTTCGCGACCGCGTTGAGCGACTCCTGCCGCGGCCGGATTTCGCGCTTGACGTTCCACCACGCGTCGGCCACGACGCGCCCGCGCACCGCCCAGGTGCGGTTCGAGCGCTGGTCGGCTTCGCTGCCGTCACGCCCCAGCATCAGTTTCATCCCGTGCAGTTTCGCCCGCTCCTCGAGCAGCGGCAGGTCGTAGCCGTCGATGTTGTAGCCGGTAATCACGTCGGGGTCGTGCTTTGCGACGGCAGCGGTGAAGCCGGCAATTATGTCGGCTTCACCGCCATCCAGCATCTGCTCGGCGACCAGCTCGCCCCCATCGTGGACCGTGAGGCAAAGGCAGAAGATGCGGCGGTCCAGCAGCGAGTTCTCGACGTCGAAACTCAGGACGCGCAGCGGCGCGGTGAAGGTCTCGGCTGGCGCGAGCTTCGCGGCGTCGATGACCGGGCAGCTCCAGCCCCGCTTCTCGAACGGCTCGCCTTCGACCGTGATGCAGCCGCCGATGTCGTGGTCGTAGAGGTAGCGAAAGTGGAAGGGGATGTCGGCCGCCAGCACCACCAGCTCGCTGGCGCGCAGCCAGTCGCGCAGCTGCGGCACCTTGCCGGGGTGCCACACCTCGACCCGCAGGCAGTCACGCTCCGCGCCGTCGACCCAGAGCCGCTCGGGGCGAGTGGCGCGCACCTCGGCATGCGCCTCGATTTGCGCCACCATTTCGTCCGGCGGCGCGACGACCTGGAACCACGGCGGTTGCGGCTCCGTGCGCACCGCCATGCTCCGGCCGTCGGCGGTACGGCCGTAGAGGTAGACGACGGTGATGTTGCGGCCGTCGATGACTTCGGTATGTGAAACAGCGTTGAGCAGCCGCAGGGACGCGCGCACGAGCGGCGAAGCTGGGCCGGCTTTATAGCCGCCCGCGCCGCGCGTCACGCGTGCGCTACGTCTGCGACGCGATGCTGGGGCGGCTGGCGCGCTGGCTGCGGCTGCTGGGGCACGACACGCTCTACGCCGACGTCGGGGATGCCGAGCTGCTGCGGCTCGGGGAGACACGCCGGTTGCTGACGCGCGACCGCGAACTGGCGTGCCGCGGCGGCGTCGCGCCAATCGCAGCGGATGAACTGCGCGCGTGGGGGCTACTGGAGTGAGAGCAGCGCACCGATTCTATCGGCTGCTCAATCAAATGGCTCAACTGACCCAGAGGGTAGCGAGCAAACCAACCCACTGAAAGCCCATTTCACAGGCATTTCCCTGTTGGATGGGTCTTCGGATTAACCCTATCAACACATCCGATTGCGATATGTTGATGCTTTCAACAGGGGCATCCAACAGCCCTGTGAATCTCAATCGTGAATTGAGCCGGTGTTGAGCAAGATCCGTTCGAACCTCAAGCAGAACGATCTGTCGATGCTTCCACCACAAACCCTCAATTACCGCTATTCAATAAGGAGGGTTGATGGGGTTCGATACCGAAGTCGCGCCGATTGAAGGTCCTGCCCCTCGTTTTTTCCACCGCCTCTTCTTCTGGTTCTTTCTTGCAACGATTGCGATGGTCCTTCCTGAAGTGGTTACTCTGAACGATCCGATTCCTTGGGCTTCTGCGATGGGGTGGCAACTCGGCTATCCGATTTACGGATTACATATCCTCGCACTTGCTGGGCTCATGTATCGCAGACCGATAGGAGGGTTTGCAGTATTGCTCGCATACGGCGGTTTGTTCGGGCTCTACGAGGGTTACATGATCAAGCAGTTGTGGAATCCGAATTGGGGCACGGAGCTGGCTTGGGGCACGATTGGGGGTGTTCAACCCCTTCATACTGTGATACTGGTCTTCTGGTTGCATCCGCTGATGGCGTACATCCTCCCACTTCTGCTCACTGAACGATTGATGGTTCGGCCAGGAAAGTTGTCTCATCGATTCCCATCCATCTTCCAATCCAAGCGTGGAACGAGGTTTCTGTTGTTCGGAACAGCGGTGTACTGTGCATTGTCCATCGGCTCCAAGCTATCATCTCCATCCGAAATGGTGATTCCATTGACTTCGATTGCAGTCCTCTCCGCCCTCGGATTGATTTGGCGATTGCCGTTGAGAGGGGGCAGATTCCGTCTTGAGGAGTTGTTGCCTCAAGAAAGGTCGCTCGCCGTGATTTGGGTTCTCCTATTTCTTTCGTACCTCTTCTATGGGTCGACTCTCCGCAGGGAAGCGATGCCGACAGAGTTGGTCTCTCACATAGTGATCTGGCTAATCTACCTCTTCTTGATCAGCATAATAATCACGGTCACTCGAAGAACATCGCCACTTCCGTCTGAACGGCCACCTCTCGAAGGGTGGAGCAATGCCAAAGCAGTCATGATGGCTGGGGTGACATTCATCGTGCTCTTGTTGGTGATTCTAATCCATTTGCCTTCTACTCTGCCGGGTGCGGTATTGATTTTGGTCAGTTTCGTTCTCGGAGGTATCTTCAACATCCTCTTCCTTCTCTACACTCTACTGAAGTCGTTGGTGAGTTCCAATCCAGTTTCTGAAGAAAAGAAGAACGAGAGCTTGTCTGAGAGTTGATTTCCCACGCACCGCCATTCCATCACCAGTCAAATCAAACCCTTACAACACCCATGCAACACCCGTAGGTTGGATGGGGAGCGAGCGCTCCCCGGCACCCACTTCGTGCGCATCCGCGACTCGCTGCGCGCGTGGGGGCTAATCGAGTGAGAGCAGCGCGCGCAGCTGCTCGTGGAAGGCGATGTCGAGTGCGACCAGCCCGAGCAGCGCGCCCAGTGCGAGGTTGACGCGCCGCGCGCTGGCGGGGTCGCTGAAGATGCGCTTCAGCAGCGCCCCCGCACCGGACCAGAAGAGCACCGAGCCGACCCCGATGGCGGCCGACGCACCGGCGAGCAGCAGCTTGATGGCGAACGCTTCGCCGAGCCGCGGCGCGTAGACCCCCATCAGCAGGACGAAGTAGACGAGGCCCTTGGGATTTACGAACTGTAGCATGAAACCCGTAGCTGGCCCCAACGGCGCCTCCGCGACCGGAGGCGTCGCCCCTGCGGCCACCTGCGACGCGCCGGCAATCTGGTAAGCGAGGTAGAGCATCCAGCCGGCGCCGACATACCTGACCGCCTCGATTGCCGCGCGGTACTGCTCGACCAGCTCGATGCCGGCGCCGACGATGACCGCCAGCAGGAAGAAGCCGGCCGCCATCCCCGCCTCGAGCGGCAGCGTCGCCTGCCAGCCGTGGCGGTTGCCGTGCGCGGCGCAGAGCATGGTGTTGGGGCCGGGCGTCCAGCACATCAGGAACATGAATCCGGTCGCCAGCGCCAGCTCGGAAAGGTCCATGCGCGGGCCACGCTGAGGCGCTATTAAATCTGGACCTTCGCGAGCGCCTGTTCCAGGTCGGCGATGAGGTCGGCGGGGTCCTCGATGCCGACCGAGAGCCGCACCAGCCCGTCGGTGATGCCCTTCGCCAGCCGCTCCTCGAGCGGGACCGAGGCGTGGGTCATCGGCGCCGGGAGCTCAATCAGCGACTCGACGCCGCCCAGCGACTCGGCCAGCTGGAAAATCCGGACCGCCTTGACCAGTGCGGACGACTGCGGAATCCCGCCGGGGAGCTCGAAGGAGAGCATCCCGCCGAAGTCCGCCATCTGCTCGCGGGCGACGGCGTGCCCCGGATGGTCGGCGAGGCCAGGGTAGAGCACGCGCTCCACCCCGGGGTGGCTGTGCAGGAATTCGGCCAGCGCGCGCGCGTTGGCGCAGTGCCGCTCGATGCGCACCTCGAGGGTGCGCAGGCCGCGGAGGGTCAGGAAGGCGTCGAAGGGCGAGTTCGCGGTGCCGGCGGAATTCTGGTGGAACCACAAGTCCTCGCTGCGCACCTCGTCGCGCACCACGACCGCCCCGCCGACGACGTCGCTGTGGCCGGCGATGTACTTGGTGGTCGAGTGAATGACGTAGTCGGCGCCGAACTCGATGGGGCGCTGGAGCGCGGGCGAGGCGAAGGTATTATCCACCGCCACCTCGGCGCCCACCTTGCGGGCGGCCGCGACCGCCTGCTTCAGCGAAGTCACGGTCAGCAGCGGGTTGGAGGGGGTCTCGATGTAAAGCAGCCGCGTGTCCTCGGGAAGTACCCCGAGGACCGCGGGGTCGCTCGTGTCAACGTAATCTATCAGGACGCCGAAGCGCTGCGTGACCCGGTTGAAGAGCCGGTGGGTGCCGCCGTAGAGGTCCTTGCCGGCGACGACCCGGTCGCCCGGCTTGAGCGTCAGCAACAGCGTGTGGATGGCGGCCATCCCGGAAGCGAAGGTGAAGGCGGCCGCGCCGCCCTCGAGGTCGGCCAGCGCATCCTGTAGCGCGAAGCGGGTGGGGTTCTGGGTGCGAGTGTATTCGTAGCCGCCGCGCGGCTGGCCAGGGCCGTCCTGCACGAAGGTGCTGGTCAGGTAGACTGGCGGCATGACCGCGCCAGTCTGCTCGTCGGGCTCCCAGCCGGCGTGGACGGCGCGGGTCCCGAAGCGGGCGTCGGGGTCGCGCTTGGGGGGAACATGCTTGTCGGGGTCAGACATCGGTTGCGCCTCCGTGGTCCAGTCGCGGTAGTGCCCTTAACATATCGCGTCGCTCGAGCACTGCCCAGCCATCCGGCTCCCGTACCAGCACCCGCTCGTGCTCGGCCAGCGCAGCCAGCGCCGCCTCCCATGGGGCGCTGGCGTCGAGCACCAGCCCCGCTTCGGCGATGCAGTCCCGCACCAGCAGCGGCTCCAGCGCTTCGCCGGCGGCGAGCAGTTCCATGACTCGCGCCTCGTCAACCACGCCGAGCAACGCGCCGCCCTCCTCCGTGAGGACGGGGAGCGGGCGGACGCCGCGTTCGCCCATGTGTCGCGCGGCCCAGTAGAGCGTCTCCTCCGGCTTGACCCAGGCGCGCGCGCCGTCGCGCACCAGGTCGGCGACCGTCGCGTCGGCGGCCGGCGTTGCGGGGAGGAAGCGCCAGTCGCGCAGCCAGTCCTCGCTGTAGACCTTGCTCAGGTAGGCGCGCCCCGAGTCAGGCACCAGCGTCACCACCCGCGCCTCGGCGGGGAGTTTGCGGGCGATGTCGAGGGTCGCAACTAGGTTCATGCCGGTCGAGCCGCCGCCGAAGATGCCGGTCGCCAGCGCCAGCCGGCGTGCCATCGCGAATGAATCCGCATCAGTGACCACGCGGTAGTCATCGACGACCTCGGGGTCCCAGGCGCCCGGAACTTCCTCCTCGCCGACCCCCTCCACGAAATAGAAACCGGGCTCGACCAGCTCGCCGGTCCGCCAGTAATCGGCCAGGATTGAGCCGGGCGGGTCGACTCCCACCACCTGCACCGCGGGGTCCTGCTGCTTCAGGTAGCGCGCGACCCCGGCGAGCGAGCCGCCGGTCCCGGCACCGGCAACGAAGGCGTCGAGCCGTCCCCCGCACTGCCGCCAGATTTCAGCGCCGGTGCTGCGGTAGTGGCCCTCCGTGTTATCCGGGTTGTGGTACTGATTGGGCCACCACGCACCGGGAGTATCCTCGGCAATCTGCTGCGCCTTGCGGGTGTAGTGGTCGGGGTGGTCTATCGGGACATTGGCAGGGGTGACCACCACATCGGCCCCGTAGGCGCACAGCACATCGATTTTCTCCTGACTCATCTTGTCGGGGATGACGATGGTAATCGGGTAGCCCAGCGCCGCCGCCACCAGGCAGAGGCCGGCGCCGGTGTTTCCCGAAGAGCACTCGACGATGCGCCCGCCGGGCTTGAGCAGCCCCTTGCGCTCGGCTTCGCGGACCATGAAGAGCGCGATGCGGTCCTTGATGCTCCCGCTCGGGTTGGTGAACTCGACCTTGAGCAGGATTTCGCACTCGACCCCCGGCTCGAAACCGGCCGGCAGCCGCACCAGCGGGGTCTCCCCGATGGCGGTCAGGATGCTGTCGTGGACCTCGCTTTCCTGCCCGTCCTTGCCAGCCATCCCGCCGGGATTTCCCGGCCGGTTATAATGCTACTCGGAGTCGCGGTCGTAGGGAATAATATTCTGCTACTCCGAGGCTTCGGAACGCGCGACGACCGCGTGGACCTAGTCGTTATTGGAGCAGTTGAACACTTCGTGCGGCAGCCCCGGCTCGATGTATAACATGTCGCCCGCCGAATGCACGACTGACTCGCGGCAGCCCGGCCCGAACTCGTGCCGCACGCTCCCCCGAAGCAGGAAGACCATGACGTCGAAATCGACATGGATGTGCGCCTTCGCGACCCCGCCCGGCGGGATCCAGGCGCGGTTCATCGAAAGCGCCGTCGACGGCGTGTTCTTCCCCGACAGGCCAGCGCCATACTCGATGCTGTTCCAGCCGCGCACCTTCTCGACCTGCCGCAGGCTCCAGATGCCGCCCTCGTCATTCACGAACTGCGCCAGGTCAACCTGCTCGCCACTCAAGGCAAGCTCTTCTTCACCCATGCCCCGGCAAGGCATCGAGCGGCTTAAGATTGCCGGCGGCCACGCGGTTATAACTGTCCCGACGTTCGCAGGGCATGGCCCAGATGATACATGACACCGTGCATGGTGCGATTTCGCTCGAAGGCAGCTTCGAGCCGCTGCTCGAGACGCGAGAGTTCCAGAAGCTCTCCTCCATCAGGCAGCTGGGGCTGGCGCACCTCGTCTTCCCCGGGGCGAACCACACGCGTCTCGAGCACTCGCTGGGTGTCGGCCACACCGCACGCCGCATCTGCCGCAACCTCGGGCTGGACGACGCGGAGACCGCGCTGATTGCGTCGGCGGCGCTGCTGCACGACGTCGGGCACGGGCCGTATTCGCACACGCTCGAGGCCATCCTGCACGAGCGGCTGGGCGTCGACCACATGGCGATTACCAAGGATATCATCACGGGCCGGCAGCCGCCGCCCGAAACCGAACTGGGAGGGGCGACCATCCCCGAGGTACTAGCAGCGCACGACCTCGACCCCGCGGAGGTGGCGGCGCTGGTGACCGGCTCCGCCGGTGAGGGCGAGCAGTCGCAACTGACGGTCCACGACGGGCAGGCGCACTACTCCGGGCCGGCGTACCGCGGGCAGGTGGTCCACTCGACGGTCGACGCCGACCAGATAGATTACCTGCTGCGCGATTCGCATTATAGCGGCGTGGCGCACGGCGCGATTGACGTCGAACGGCTGGTCCACTCGCTGGTGCTGCACAACAACCAGCTAGTTATCGCCCGCTCAGGAGTGGCGGCGGTCGAGGGGATGCTAGTAGCGCGGACGCTGATGTATTCGGCAGTCTACTTCCACAAGACCGTGCGCATCGCCGAGCTGATGCTGGCGCGCGCGGTCGAGCAAATAGAGGACCTCGGCGCGCTGGAGGTGCAGTCACTGGTTGATGCCGAACTGGACGCGCGGCTCGAATCGCTGGGCGGCTTCCAGCGCGAAACGCTCCAGCGGCTGCGTTACCGGCGGCTCTACAAGGTCGCCTGGGCGCTCTCACCGCAGGAAATCGGTGACGAGCACCGCGAACCGCTCAAGCCGCTGGCTGACGCCGACAACCGCCGCCGCGCGGAGGCGCGCATCGCGAAGCGGCTCGGGCTGGAGCCGGGCGAAGTCATCATCGACCTGCCGCTGGCGGAGCTGCTGCTCTCCGAGCCGCGCATCGCCTCGACCGCCATCCGCGTGCTCGATGGTGGGCGGCTGCGGTCGCTCAAACGCTACTCGCCGTTGGCGGAGGCGCTGCAACAGCGCGCGGTCCCGCCGTGGGCAGTGGCGCTGATTGTGCCGCAGCGGGCGCGCGGGGACGCGGCGGCCAAGGGCGAGCAATTGTTACTTGGTTGAAACAGACGCCGCACGCACCCGGGAGAGTCGATATCTTAATATCAGCGGGCAAATCCGCGGCTGGTGCACTTGTTAATCTCCAACCTCTCGCGGACGGGCGGATATAGCGTGCTTTTACTGGCGCTGCTGGCGCTCGGCATGCCGGCGGCGTCGGCCGATATCACAGTCTACATCAACGAGGAGTTGATGGGGGAGCACAACGAAAATACGGTCACGGTCGAGAGCGGACGGGAAATTAAAATCTGGATTGACCTGACCGATTCACACAAGGAAAATGTTTCCCGCCTGGTCGTGGTCGGTGAATATCTGGATACAGCGCGGGACCTGATTACCGGCGTCGCCTCGTATGACGCGCCGGACGATAACGAGATTCCGCCTGATTACGACCGCTACTATGTCAAGTGGCCCGGCAAGGGAACCAACGGCTACGCGCGCGACGGCGCCTACATCGGAATGCTGCAAGTCACCGTAAAGGCGCAGCACGACAACGGCTCGCTGCTCGGCGAACAGACAATGTTCGTCATCGTGAAGGCGGCCGAGGAGGACGGCGTCTCGCTCAGCCTGCCTGACTTGGCAGGTATCATCGAGAAACTGCCCTACGCAGTTGGTGGACTCCTGCTGGTGCTGGTTCTCGGCTTCGGTGTGAAACGGTTACTCGACCCCGAGGAACTGGTGCCGCAGAAGAGGGAGGAATACGACCCGCTCAAGGAAAGCATGATGGGGACTGGCCACAAGGTGGAGCTGCCAAGCACGGAAGATGATGATGACGACGAGTATGAAGATGATGATGACATTGATGATAGCATCGGCGCCGACGTTCCTGAAGAAGGGCTATCCGAAACCGAGCTGCTGGCGCAGCTGACCTCTGGTGCCGAGCTGGCCGACAGCTCGAAAGAAGATGCTGAGGATGGCACTGGCGACGACGCAGCGCCACCGGCCGCAGCCGCGGCACCAGTCCGCCGCAAGGTGAAGAAGAAGCCCGTCCGCAAGGCGAAGCGTAGCGGACGCAAGGTGAAACGCAAGGCTACCGCGCCGGCCGCCGGGAAGCCACCGAAACCAAGCGGCAAGCCACCGGCGCCGAAGGGCGCTGGCTACCACTGCCCGAAGGATGGCAGTGCGCTACAGCACTGGCCTGACTCAGGCTACGCGACCGACTACTACTGCCAGAAGTGCGAGGAATACGTCGCGCCCGCCGAGCAGCACGCCGGCGACCGGCAGGTCACCTGCCCCAACTGCGACCGCAAGCATGCTATCCCTCCCGAGACTATCAAATTCATCTGCCAGTGCGGCCGCCGCATCCGGCTCGGCTGAGCGTTTTCAGCCGACCGCAAGGACGTGGAGCCGGGACCGGTTGCCCAGCTTCACCGGCAGCAGCGTCACCTCGACGCTTTCGCCGCGTGACTTCGCGTGCGCCAGCGGCAGCGCCAGTTCCCACTGCGTCAGCGGCAACGCCTCTACCGACCTTGCGACTGTATCGTCCACCAGCCGCGCCGAGGCCCAGCGAATATATTTGTCGTCTATTTTCGTCCTTTTTCCCCGAAAGTACTCAACCTGCACGGCAACGCGGCTCGGTCCGTCGGCACGCAGTGCCGCCGCGAGCGAACGCGGCGGTGCATCAGCAGGCGCCTTGAGCGGCAGCTGCGCCCATAACTTCGCGTCCCCGCTTCCGGCCGCGGCAAGGCGCAGCCGCTTGCGCTTCACGCCATCGGGCTTCTCGCGCTCGGCCATGGTGCGATAGTAACTGAGCGGATGGATGATTTCGCGGCAGAGCGCGTTTCCGCCGGGGCAGACGCCCTGACTGATGAGGCTGCTGCACGAAGGAGTATCGTATTCGGCGCCCGATACCTTGCCGGTGATGTGCTCGACCTGGTAGCGCGTTACCGACTCCTTGAAATCAGGCGCCGTGGCGTAGAGCTGCATTATCTGCTCGGGCTCCTGCCCCAGCGCGGTCAGGAACGTCGTCAGGAAGAAGCGCGCCGGATGCGGCAGGTTGACGCCTTCCTGCAGGTCGGCCAGATGCCCCGAAAAGCAGGGCGGAGCCTTGCCGAAGTCCAGCTGGCCCAGTTCGCGCAGGGCGCGTTCCTGGCGTTCCTTCGCCATCACCTGCATATTTTCCATGTCGTTACTGAATCGCTCAAGGACCTTCTTCCCGAGTTTTCCGGGGAGTTCGGGCAGGTCCTGCAGGTGCTCCACGACAATCTCCCTGAGCATCCGCACCAGCGTACGCTGGTCGAGCATGACCTTTCCGTCAACGACACCGCGGTTGACCAGCTTCCATTTGCCGGTACGGAGGTTTTTGGTCGCCGTCAGGTAGGCGGTGTAGTGAACCTGAAATTGTTCCCCTACCGCTTTCACGGGAACGCCCAGTTGCTCCGAAACGTACAGCAGTGTGCTGGTTTCCTCGCCCTTCAGACTTCTTTCGGCCCTCAGCGCTTCGGTCACTCCAACCCAGTTAATCACTTTCGTGTCGGCCTGCGCTGAGAGAATCAGGCGAGAAAACAGGTAGGAGAGCATGTACATCTCCTCGTCCCGCTCATCGACTGGCGTACCGAGGCTCTCCATCCGGTCCGCCACCGCCGCGTTCAGTCGCTCCACCGCCAGCGCGCGCGCTTCCCCGTAAAGCGGGTCGTCCAGCAGCTTTTCCAGCTGTGATTCAAGCTGGCCGCGAGGATACATTTTCTCTATCTCCGCATGGGCGGCGGGCAGGAACGGATAGCGCCAGAGGTCCCTCACGACGAGTGCAGGTGCTGCGGTTTTATAACCGCGAGGCAGCCTGCAACGGCGTGCTGCTGGAGCTTGAGGGCGTCGAGAAGGGCTACCCCGTGCGCCGCTGGGGGCGCGAGGTTTCGCGCGTCGAGGCGCTGCGCGGACTGGACCTGTCAGTCCCCGAAGGGGCAATGTTCGGCTTCCTCGGCCCGAATGGCGCCGGGAAGACGACCGCCATCAGCTGTATCGTCGGCATCCTGCGTGCCGACGCGGGCGGTATCCGGCTCGACGGTGAGCCGCTCGACGCGACACGCGGGCGCACCGAAATCGGCTACCTGCCCGAGCAGGTCGGCCTGCACGGCCACCTGACTGCGGAGGAGACGCTACAGTTCTACGGCGCGTTCCACGGGCTGGCACGCGACGAAATCGAGTCGCGCGGCTCCGAGCTGCTGGGGCAGCTAGGGCTGGCGGGAGAGACCGCGCGCGCAGTGCGCGGCTTCTCGCTCGGCATGCGCAAGCGCCTCGCGCTGGCGGTGGCGCTGCTGCACCGGCCGCGGCTGCTGGTGCTCGACGAGCCGACTTCGGGGCTGGACCCCCGCGGGGTTGCCGCGTTGCGGAAGCTGTTGCGGCAGTTCAACAGCGAGGGGCTGACAATTCTGCTCAGCTCGCACGTGCTGGCGGAGGTGCAACAGCTCTGCAGCGAGGCGGCGATTATCCACCGCGGCCGGCTGGTGCGGCAGGCGCCGGTCGAGGAGCTGCGCAGCGCGGTCGCTGACGCGGGGCAGCGAGTGACTCTGAAGCTGGGTGATTTCGCGCCCGAGATGCTCGAGAAGCTTAAGGCGCTCGACGGCGTTTCCGAAGCTCGAGCGTCGCCTGACGGGCGGCACACGCGGCTGGAGGTGCAGCTGGCGGGACTCACGACGGCAGAGCTGACCAGCGCGCTGGTCGAGGCCGGCGCGCTGGTCTTCTCGGTCGCGCCGCACGAGCCGACACTCGAGGAAGTGTTCCTCGCCTCGACGGAGGAGGAGGCATGAACCGCGCCGAACTACGGGCGCGCTGGGACGCGCTCGGCGCATGGCAGCCGCTCGCGGCGGCGTTCCTCGCGGTGCTGCTGCTGGCAGTCTCGCACTACGGCTACTGGAACCTGACCGCCGAGACAGACCCCGGCGGCTACTGGGCGTCGCGCGACCTTGAGCGCGACGGCAACGTCTGGAAGCTCTTTCTCGATGATGAAGCGGGAACGGGCGGCGACGAGGTGGTCTTCCGCGGAACGCTGGTGAACTCGCCGCGCTTCTCGGTTTACGAGAACGGGACCATCAAGACCGGGATTTTCTCGCCCTCGGACGGGCTGGTCTACACCGAAGACCTGTATGGGAAGACGATGCTCAACCTTTCGGGCATGCCGCTGCTGGTGCACGGCAATATTTCGGGGCAGTTCTTCGCCAACGAGATTGTCGCCATCCGGGCCACCGAGGTCTACAACATCACCCTCTTCGAACAGGATGGCGAGAATATCACCCTCATCCGGCAGGGCTGGGAGGCGCAGCCGGAGGACATCGCGCTCGCATCGCAGGTGGACCGCTGGTTCTTCGGCGGCGAGCTGCTGGCGCTGGTGGCGGGCGGCTGGCTCACGGCACAGCGGCTGCCGGGGCTGCGGCGCGAATGGGGAGCGGCGCAGCATATCGCCCTCTTCGAGGCGCGACGCGGGCTGCGGTCGCCGCGCACGATTGTGCTGGTGCTCTTCTTCACGCTCTTTATCGTCGGGATGGGGTGGCTGCTGGGCGACCTGCAGAAGGACGAGAACGCGCTCCTCGGCGGCGTCCAGAACCCCAACGACGCGCTCGGCCAACTGGCGTGGTTCACCTTCTTCGTGACTGCGCTCGCCGCCGTGGCGGTGTCGCTTGACAGCTTCGTCGCCGAGCGCGACAGCGGGACGCTTCCGCTGCTGCTGGCGCAACCGTTGCGGCGCGAAACCGTCGTGCTGGGCAAGGCGCTCGGCCTCTGGTTCTCAATCGGGCTGCCGGCGCTGGCGGCGCAGCTGCTCGGGCTGGCGCTGATGCTGCGCGAAGGCGGCCAGCCGGCTGGCGCCGCGATTGCGGGCTACCTGCTGCTGGGGCAGCTGATGATTCTCACCTTCGTGCTGCTGCAACTCTGCCTCGCGATTGTCGCGCGCACCGGCGCCGAGGCGGCAGTTTACGGCCTGCTAGTGTGGCTACTGGTGGCGCTGGTCTGGCCGCTGCTGTTCCTCGCCACGGCGTACGCGCTGGGCATCGACGTCACCACGGCTGGCTACGAGCAGGACCCGGCCTACCAGTCGGTGGTCTCGCACATGGGACTGCTCAATCCCGGCTACGTCTACCAGATGGGGGTGGGGCTGCTGGCGCACCGCACCTTCGCGATTGACTTCGAGGGCGTTTCAGGATGGCAGGTGGCGTCGGCGCTGCTGTTATGGCCCCTCGCCTGCCTCGCCCTAGCAGCATGGCTGTTCCGGCGCGAGGAGCGCGGATGATTCCGCGGCGAGAAGAGGGCGTTACGCACGTCATCGAATTCACCTTCGCGCTGACGCTCTTCCTCATCATAATTCAGGCCTTCTCGACCACCATGGATTTCCGCATCGGGGTCGACCTCGACAGCAACGACAACCGCATCGCCGCCGCGCGCTCCATCACGCACGAGCTGGCGGGGTCGAGCGGCAACGCCTCCGGCACCGTCGACTGGGAGACGCTCGAGTGGGGCAGCGGCAGCCCGCAGCTGTCGGCCGGCCTGACGGTGGGGCTGCTCACTGAGACAGGGGTGCTGTCGCTCGCCAAGTGCGAGGCGCTGGCGAAATTCACCTACAACGGGCTGCGCGACGAGCTCGGCACGAAGGACGGCCTGTCGGTCGAGGTGCGCACGCTCTCGCCCGACGCGCGCGTCAGCTTCTGGGGCGGCGACGTCTCGAAGGCAACGGTCTCGGTGACCGAGGAGCGCATCCTGCTGCTGCGCACCGCTGACGGCGACGTGCCGGCCAAGCTGCGCGTGACGCTCTTCAGCGGCGTGACGCCCGATACGACGCTGCGGCTGACCGAGGTAATGTACCAGCCGGCCGCCGGCACCGAATGGGTCGAAATCTACAACCCCGCTTACGTCGCGGCCGAGGTCGCCGGCTGGAAGCTGAGCGACCTCGCCGAAGAGGACCTGATTCTCGGCGGCGACGGTGAGACGCTCACCATCCCGGCGCGCAGCGCCGCCATCGTCGCAGCCAGCCCCGCCACCTTCGCCAGCAGCTACCCTTCGGTCAGCTACGTCTTCGGCCTCGAGGACAGCGCCATCGGTGACGGGCTGGGTGACATCGCCGACACCATCGCCCTCGGCTACCACAGCTACAGCGACGCGCTCGCCTACGAGGACGACGACGGCGCCAACGGCGACGGCAACTCGCTCACCCGTGACTGCCCCACCTGCGACGGCTGGACTGCCGCAACGGCGACGCCGGGCACAGTATAGGCGCTGACAAAACCCTAAATCCACCCGGCACTACAGCCCCGATGCGCCC